>NZ_JBHVAK010000082.1:0-22170 GCF_042667085.1 Nocardia sp. NPDC057353 | reverse complement strand
GGCCATGGCGCCGACACTGCCCGCTTCGGTTCGACCCGCGGATCACGCCGCGGTAGCGACCTCGTCCCGTACCGGGGTACGGGGTCCGGCCGCGAACTCGGTGAGCGCCGCGAACAGCAACCCGAGCGCAACCCAGAGCGTGCTGGAGACCGCCAGCGACGAGACCCGGAACTCCCAGAGCAGGCTCGCCGGGAAGTCGGCCCCGACCTCGTTCACCCCGGGGAGCAGCACGTACCCGAGCGTGACCACGAGAACGAAGGCGGCGACCCCACCGATCAGCCGCACGGAGTGCAGCTGCCCGGCCAGCAAACGGTAGCCGTACACCGCCGCCGCGACCGCGACCAGCCCGAGCAGCACCGCGGCCACCCAGAGCCAGGTGCGGTCGTTGATCGTCTCCGGATCACCCACCGCGGGCGGATTCGCCGGGTACTTGAAGAACGGGACGAGCACGATGGCCAGCCAGCCCGCGAGCGCCACCGACAGCCCGAACAGCGGTCCGGTGCCGAAGCGCCGCAGCAGGTACACCGCCGCGCCGACGATCACGCCGAACGCCGCACCGGCCAGCCCGAGCGCGAGGAACTGCCCGAACTTCTGCCCGTCCCGGCTGACCAGCGCGTCCTCCTCGGCGTGCGAGTGCCCGGCAGGCTCGTCGGTGTGCGGGTGCTCCGCGGCGGCCGCCTCCTCGATGGCGATGGCCGCGTCGACCTTGGGCTCGCCGACGAAGTGGCCGACCGTGGCGGCGAGCAGCCCCGCGAGGAGTCCGGCGAGCAGCCCCCGCAGCAGCAGGGTCTTCAGCGATTCGGTCAGTGGCACGGAAGCCCCAGCAGGTGCCGTCCGTCGTGCATCAGCTCGTGCAGGTACATCCCGGAGCGGGAGACGGCACCCTGGTCGAAGCCGACCAGGTAGAGCGTGAGCAGGGCGAGCAGGACGACACCGACCGTGACCAGGATGGTGGCGAGTTTGTCGGATGCCCCGGTAGCGGGGGAGTGCGCGATGGCCATGCGAGTCCTCCTGGGGAGTACGCGTCCCCGTGGTGGTGGCGCGACGGTGCCGGTGTCTGGCTCCCGGCACCGGAGTTCCGATGCACGATTCACAGTGGCGCGACCGCCCCGGATTCTCACCGGGTTACCGCATCACCCTCGCGTGTTGACCCTCGAACTGTGACACCGCGCGGCCCCCTCGTCAACCATGGTGACGAGGGAGAACGCGTTCGGCGCGGTTCAGGACTTGGCGGCGACGTCCAGGACGACCTCGAACTCGAGCAGCGACGCCCCGGTCGCCACCGGCTTGCGCGCCTCGCCCGCGTGCGCCTCGCGCGCCGGGCCGTCCCGCCACGCGGCGAAGGACTCCTCGGTGTCCCAGTGCGTCACCACGAAGTACCGGTTCTCGCCCGCCACCGGCCGGAGCAGCTGGAACCCGAGGAATCCCGGCGAGTTCTCCACCGCGTGCGCCCGGTGCGCGAACCGCTTCTCCAGCTCGGGGCCCGCGCCCTCGGGGACCTCGATCGCATTGATCTTCACAACAGCCATGGCTCCAACGTAGCGGCTGCGCCGCCTACGCTCGGACCCCATGCTCTACGACGAAGGCGGCACGGGGGTGCCCATCCTGTTGCTGCACGGCCTGATGGGGAGCGCGCGAACCTGGAGCGACCAGCTGGAGTGGCTGCGCCGGTTCGGGCACGTGTACACCCTCGACGCGGCGGGGCACGGCCGTCCGGCCCCCGCCGAGCTGCGCACCGAGTCCTTCGTCGCCGACCTGGCGGCGGCCACCGCGGCGATCGCGGAGCCGATGGTGCTGGTCGGGCACTCCATGGGGGCGCTGCACGGCTGGGTCTTCGCGGCGGAGTACCCCGAGCGGGTGCAAGCGCTGGTCGTGGAGGACATCGCGCCGGATTTCCGCGGCCGCACCGCGGCCGGGTGGGCGGCGATGATCGAGGGGTGGCCGCAGCCGTTCCCGGACGAGGAGGCGGTGCTCGCGTACTTCGGCCCGGTGGCGGGGCGGTACTTCCTGCGCGCCTTCCGGAAGGGCGCCGACGGGTTCCGGCTGCACGGCGACGTCGCCACCTTCCGGGACATCTCCGAGGAGTGGGGCAGCCGCGATTTCTGGGCGCACTGGGAAGCGCTGCGAATTCCCGCGCTGCTGATCGAAGGGGAGTTCACCATCACCCCGCCGGGGCAGATGCGCCGCATGGCGGAGCGGGCCGACACCCGCTACGTGCGGGTCGACGGCGCCGGGCACCTCGTGCACGACGAGCAACCCGCGCGCTACCGCGCCGAGGTGGAGTCCTTCCTCCGCGAGGTCCTGGCGCGCTGAGGTCGGATCGCGCCCGCGCGGGTGCCCGGCAGGCGCGGGAGCGCCGCGCAGGCGCGCGGAAGGGTGCTTGGCGCTACCGGCACCCTTCGCCCGCCAGGGCGAAGAGCCCCTCGTCGGTCTGCTCGATCAACCCGTCGACCAGCAGGGAATCCAGCGCCCGCGCCCGCTGCCCCGGGTCCCGCGGCCAGGCGAGGTCGAGGCGCAGCTTCTCGACCGGCCCGTCGGCGGCGCGCAGCACGTCGAGCAGCCGCCCGCGGGCCTGGCGGTCGGTGCCCTCGTACTTCTGCGTCTTCCGCACCACCTCGGCGGCGGGCCGTCCCGCGGCGACCCACGCGCAGTGCGGCAGCGGGCAGGCGTCGCAGGCGGGGGAGCGGGCCGTGCAGACGGTGGCGCCGAGCTCCATGAGCGCGGCGGAGAACACCGCGGCCCGGTCGACCCGGCGCGGCAGCAGCGCCTCGGTCTCCGGCAGGTCGCGCGGCGACGGGTTGCCCGCGTCACCGAGCCCGTGCACCGCGCGGGCAACCACCCGGCGCACATTGGTGTCCACCACCGGCACCCGCTGCCCGTAGGCGAAGCAGGCCACCGCGCGCGCCGTGTAGGCGCCGATCCCCGGCAGCGCCAGCAGCAGCTCCACATCGTCGGGCACCCGGTCCCCGTACCGCTCGGCCAGCACCGTCGCGCACTCGTGCAGCCGCAGCGCCCGGCGCGGGTACCCGAGCTTGCCCCAGGCCCGCAGCACCTCCGCCTGCGAGGCGGCGGCCATGGCGGAGGGCACCGGCCAGCGGGCCACCCACTCCCGCCAGATCGGCTCGACCCGCACCACCGGCGTCTGCTGCAGCATGATCTCGCTCATCAGGATCTGCCACGCCGTCACCTCGGGCCTGCGCCACGGCAGGTCGCGCGCGGTGGCGGCGTACCAGTCGTTCAGGACGTCGCTGTCGATCGCGCCGTACGACGGCAGCGTGCGCCCGGTAGCGCCCTTCCGCACCTTCACCCACCTTGTCCTGCACAATGGTCGCTATGCCTGGATCCAACCCGATCAGTTCGTGGAAGTCCCTGCGCGAGGGTAACGACCGCTTCGTCACCGGCACGCTCCAGCATCCCGGCCAGGGTGCCGCGGACCGGGCGAAGCTCGTGCAGGGGCAGCACCCGACCGCGATCCTGTTCGGCTGCGGCGATTCTCGCGTCGCCGCCGAGCTGATCTTCGACCAGGGGCTCGGCGACATGTTCGTGGTGCGCACCGCGGGCCACGTCGTCGACGGCTCGGTGCTCGGCTCCATCGAGTACGGCGTCGCGGTGCTGAACGTCCCGCTGATCGTCGTGCTCGGCCACGACAGCTGCGGCGCCGTGAAGGCCACCCTGGACGCGCTGGACGGCGGCGCCGTCCCCGGCGGCTTCATCCGCGACGTGGTGGAGCGGGTGGCGCCCTCGATCCTGGTCGGCAGGCGCGAGGGGCTCTCCGGCGTGGACGAGCTGGAGGCCAGGCACGTGGTCGAGACCGGCAGGCTGATCACCGAGCGCTCGGCCATCATCGCCGAGCGGGTGAAGGAGGGCACGCTCGCCATCGCCTGCGTGAACTACAAGCTCGCCGAGGGCAAGGCCTGGCTGCACCACGTGATCGGGGACGTCGGCGAAGCCGTCTGAACACCCGACCGGACATCCGCGCAGGTAGGCGTTGTCCGGTACGGCCGATGGCACCCGACACGCCGAGGCCCTCGGCCCACGATCCCAGCGCTGCGCTTACCGTTGAGGCGTGCTGGAACCCACTGGGCCGCTGCCTCCCGAGATCTACTGGCGACGTCGTGTTTTCGCCATCGGCATTCTGGTCCTCGCGCTCGCGCTGGTGATCTGGCTGGTGGTGATGGTCGCCAGGGGCGGGACCTCGCCCGGCGGCGCCGCGGCGACCAGCACTACGACGGAGGCGAATCAGCCCGCGGCAGGCGCGGGTTCGAGCGCGGCGAGCAGCTCGTCCGATGCGGATGTGGCGCCCTGCTCGGACCAGTCGCTGGCGGTGAAGGTGAGCGTCGGGCAGCCGACCTACCGCAAGGGTGAGCAGCCGGTGTTCGGCATCGTGATCACGAACATCTCCGCGGCGCCGTGCTCCAGGGACATGGGCTCCGGCATGCAGCAGATCTCGGTGCAGACGCTGGACGGCACGCGCAGGCTGTGGAACAGCGTCGACTGCTACCCCGACGGCCAGCCCGACATCAGGACGCTGGAGCGCGGGCAGCAGGCGGCGTTCACCGTCACCTGGTCCGGAGCGACCTCGCAGCCGAACTGCGCGGGCGAGCGGGTGCCGGTGCCCCCTGGTGCCTACGCGGTGCTCGCCCAGCTCGGCGGGGTGAAGAGCACGGCCGAGCCCTTCAACATCGGCTGAGCGCCGGCTCCGGCGGGCGGGCCGGCTGCGGCGCGGGCAGGCCCCGGCTCGCCGTCAGCCGACCTCGGCGGGCTCGGCGGGGGCGGAGCGCGCCCGCCGGATCCCGGCCAGCCGGAGCGCCGAGCGCACGTCGGAGACCTCGTGCACCTTCATCCCGGTCTTGCGGGCGTCGAAGCCGGGCGGCACCAGCGCGGTGGTGAAGCCGAGCCGCTCCGCCTCGGCCAGCCTGCGGCCCGCGTTGGTGACCCGGCGCACCTCGCCCGCCAGCCCGACCTCGCCGAGGATCACCCACCCCGGCGGCAGCGCGACGTCGCGCGCCGCGCTCGCCAGCGCCAGCGCGACCGCCAGATCGGCCACCGGCTCGACCAGCCGCATCCCGCCGACCGTCGCGGCGTAGACGTCCTGCTTGCCCACGTACACCCCGCAGCGGCTCTGCAGCACGGCCAGGATCATCGAGACCCGGTTGTAGTCCAGCCCGCTCACCGCGCGCCGCGGCGCGGGCGCCTGGGTGTCGACGGTGAGCCCCTGCACCTCGCTCACCAGCGGCCGCTTGCCGTCCATGGCGACGGTCACCGCGGTGCCGGGCACGGTGTCGGTGCGGTGGTGCAGGAACAGCCCGGACGGGTCGGCCACCCCGACGATGCCGTCGTCGTGCAGCTCGAAGCAGCCGACCTCGTCGGCGCTGCCGAAGCGGTTCTTCAGCCCGCGCACCATGCGCAGCGTGGTGTTCTTGTCGCCCTCGAACTGCAGCACCACGTCGACCAGGTGCTCCAGCGTGCGCGGGCCCGCGACGGTGCCGTCCTTGGTGACGTGCCCCACCAGCAACACCGCGACCCCGCTCGCCTTGGCCAGCGAGGTGAGCGCCGCCGCCACCGCGCGCACCTGGCTGACGCCGCCGATCACGCCGTCCTCGGCCGGGGCGATCATGGTCTGCACCGAGTCGACCACCAGCAACGTCGGCCGCACCTGCTCGACGTGGCCGAGCACCACCGCCAGGTCGGACTCGGCCGCCAGGTAGACCCGCTCGTGCACCGCGCCGGTGCGGTCGGCGCGCAGCCGCACCTGCCCGGCCGACTCCTCGGCGGTCACGTACAGCGAGCGCTCGTCCCGCGCCGCGGCCCAGCGGTGCGCGACCTCGAGCAGCAGCGTCGACTTGCCGACCCCGGGCTCGCCGGAGAGCAGCACCACCGAGCCGGGCACGACGCCGCCGCCGAGCACCCGGTCCAGCTCCGCCACCCCGGTCGAGCGGGCCCTGGTGACCGTGGAGTCGATGCTGGAGATCGGCGCCGCCGCGGTGCTCGGCAGCATCGCCCTGCGGGCACCTGGCCCGGCGGCCGCGGCGATCGGCGCGGCCTCCTCGACGGTGCCCCACGCACCGCACCCCGGGCACTTGCCCACCCATTTGGCCACCTCGTGCGCGCAGGCGGAGCAGCGGAAGGTCGGCTTGAGTTTGGCCACACCGGCACCTTACGGCCGGGCGCCGACAGCCCGCGGAACGGCGACGGCCGCCGCACCGCGAGGTGCGACGGCCGTCGGGGGAGCAGGGGCGGTCAGTGCCCGCCCGCGCCCTCGGGGGCGGGGCCGGAGAGCTCGTCCTCGTGCCGCTCGATCTTCAGCCCGGCATCCACCGGCACGGAGACCTGCACGGTGCCGTTCTCCTTGAAGTTGAACGACACGGTGTAGGTGAGGCCGGGCGAGATCGGCTTGGTCAGCCCGGTGATCTCGATCTTGGCGGGCTTCGCCTCCGGGTCGGTGCCGAGCTCGGGGGCGCCCTCGGTGTCGGTGCCCGGCACCGCGGTGCCGGTCGGGGCAGCGGTCGTCGTGGGGGCGGCGGTGGTGCTGCTCGCGGCGCCGCCGTGCGAGCCGGGGCTGTGCTCGGCCTCCTCCGCCGCGACCTCGCCCGCGGCGACGACGATCTGGCTCGGCCCGACCACGATCCGGCTCTGTCCGGCAGGCGGGGTGATCCGCACCGGGCCGAGGTCGGTGGTGATGCTGGTCAGCTCGTCGGTGACGGTGCCGCTGTTGTTGACGATGGAGAGCGCGAGCGTCGCCGTGCCGCCCGCCTGCAGGGTCTGCTTCTCCTGCGGGTAGACGATGTGCACGTTGCGCAGCGAGATCAGCCCGACCTCGACATTGTTGCCGTTGATCGCGGCGACCTGATCGGCGGTCTGCGAGACCTGCCCTGCGCTGCACCCGGTGAGCACCAGAGCGGCGCCCGCCGCCAGCGCGGCGCAGGCAGTCACAGCTTTCTTGGCAATCACGGGTTGTCCTCCATGTCGACCGGGCTCGTCCCTCGAGGGGGAGAGTACTAACTAGGCAGCGTAGTAGTCGAGATCCGGGCCCGGTGCGGCGGGCGGGGGTCCGGCCGGACACGGGGCACCCGGCATCCGTTCGGTAACGGTTCCGCGGCCGGTGCCGCGGGCGGCCCGCGCCCGCCGGCGCGGCGCACGCTCGGGTACTGGCGATATAGCGTACGCGCACAACAGAATGCACACGGTTTCTCGCCTGTCAACCCCTGTGGTCTGCCCGTTGTGGCCCTGACCTGCACAGTTGATCGCACCGTTATCGAGCCGCATGTTAAACTGTGAACATCGAAAGGGGCACGGGACACATGATTTTTAAGGTCGGAGACACCGTCGTTTACCCCCACCACGGAGCGGCGCTGATCGAAGCAATCGAGACTCGCACCATCAAAGGCGAGCAGAAGGAGTATCTGGTCCTCAAGGTCGCACAGGGCGATCTCACCGTTCGAGTCCCCGCGGCGAATGCCGAATATGTCGGCGTTCGGGACGTTGTCGGGCAGGAAGGCCTCGATCGAGTCTTCCAGGTCCTGCGCGCGCCGCACACCGAGGAGCCGACCAACTGGTCCCGCCGCTACAAGGCCAACCTGGAGAAGCTCGCCTCCGGCGATGTGAACAAGGTCGCCGAGGTGGTTCGGGATCTCTGGCGTCGTGAGCAGGACCGCGGTCTTTCCGCCGGCGAAAAGAGGATGCTGGCGAAGGCTCGCCAGATTCTCGTGGGCGAGCTGGCACTGGCCGAGGGTACCGACGGCGACAAAGCCGACACCATTCTCGACGAGGTACTCGCCGCGGCTTCCTGACCGCGAGCACGTAATTCTGTGAACAACGCCGACCGCGTCGTCGCGTTGGTGCCTGCCGCCGGCCGGGGTGTACGTCTGGGTGAGACTCTGCCCAAGGCGTTCGTCCCGGTCGGCGGCACGCCCATGATCACGTTGTCCGTCGATGGGTTGATCGCCTCCGGGGCGGTCGACGAGATCGTCGTGATGGTCCCGCCCGAGCTGGTAGAGAGCGCCGTTGCCCTGCTCCCCGGCTCGGTGCGGGTCGTCGTCGGCGGCGCCGAGCGCACCGATTCGGTGCGCGCCGGGCTGGCCGCCGCCCCCGATGCCACGCACGTCCTCGTGCACGACGCCGCCCGCGCCCTCACCCCGCCCGACCTGGTCCGCCGGGTCGTGGCCGCGCTGCGCGCCGGGCACGACGCCGTCATCCCGGCGCTGCCCGTCGTCGACACCGTGAAGAGCGTCGACGCCGACGGCATCGTCACCGGCACCCCCGACCGCGCGGGGCTGCGCGCCATCCAGACCCCGCAGGGCTTCGCCGCCGAGCCGCTGCGCCGGGCGTACGCCGACCCGGCGCTGAGCGCGACCGACGACGCCGGGCTCGTGGAGCGGCTCGGAATTCCGGTGCACACCGTCGCGGGCGATCCATTGGCGTTCAAGATCACAACTCCGCTCGACCTGATTCTGGCGGGCGCGGTGCGCGCGGGCGAATGGCAGGCGGTATGACCATGCGGGTCGGAATCGGCAGCGACGTGCACCCGATCGAGCCGGGGCGGCCGTGCTGGATGGCCGGGTTGCTCTTTCCGGACGACGACGGCTGCGCGGGCCACTCGGACGGCGATGTCGCCGCGCACGCGCTCTGTGACGCATTGCTCTCCGCCGCCGGGCTCGGCGACGTCGGCGCGGTTTTCGGAACGGGCCGCCCGGAATGGGCGAATGTTTCCGGGGCGGCCATGCTGACCGAGGTCCGCCGATTACTGGACGACGCCGGATTCGCCGTCGCGAATGCCGCCGTACAGGTGATCGGAAATCGGCCGAAGATCGGGCCGCGCCGTGCCGAGGCGCAAAAAGTCCTCGGCGAACTGCTCGACGCGCCGGTCTCGGTCTCCGGGACCACCACCGACGGGCTCGGGCTGACCGGTCGGGGCGAGGGAATCGCCGCGGTGGCCACCGCGCTGCTCGGGCCGCGCCGGACCGACGGCACCGGCTGAGACCGGGCCACCGCCGCCGATCCGGCCACTGGAATCGCCCCGCCGCCGGAACCGCCGCCGCTCGGCGGCGTGTCGAGCGGAGCCGCCGCGTCGGCGGGGATTTTATACCAGCTAAGATGAGCGCCCGTGACTCTGCGCCTCTTCGACACCGACACGCGGACCATGCGCGATTTCGCGCCACTGGTCCCCGGCTGTGCGTCGGTGTACCTCTGTGGCGCCACCGTGCAGGGTCAGCCGCACATCGGGCACCTGCGCAGCGGAGTCGCCTTCGACATCCTGCGCCGCTGGCTGCAGGCCAAGGGCTACGACGTCCTCTTCATCCGCAATGTCACCGACATCGACGACAAGATCCTGCACAAGGCCGCCGAGGCGAACCGCCCGTGGTGGGAGTGGGCCGCCACGCACGAGCGCGCCTTCGACGAGGCCTACCGCACGCTCGGCGTGCTCCCGCCCTCCGCCGAGCCGCGGGCGACCGGGCACATCGGCCAGATGATCGAGCTCATGCACCGGCTCATCGACCGCGGCCACGCCTACCCCTCCGACGGCAACGTCTACTTCGACGTCCTCAGCTACCCGCAGTACGGCGCGCTCTCCGGCCACCGGCTGGACGACGTGCACCAGGGCGAGAGCGCGGGCTCGGGCAAGCGCGACCCGCGCGACTTCACGCTCTGGAAGGCCGCCAAGCCGGGCGAGCCGAGCTGGCCCTCGCCGTGGGGCGCGGGCAGGCCCGGCTGGCACCTGGAGTGCTCCGCCATGGCCGAGTACTACCTCGGCGCCGAGTTCGACATCCACTGCGGCGGTATGGATCTCATCTTCCCGCACCACGAGAACGAGATCGCCCAGTCCAAGGCCGCCGGTGACGGGTTCGCCCGCTACTGGCTGCACAACGGCTGGGTCACCATGGGCGGGGAGAAGATGTCCAAGTCGCTGGGCAATGTGCTCAGCGTCCCCAATGTGCTGAAGCAGGTGCGCGCCGTGGAGCTGCGCTTCTACCTCGGCAGCGCGCACTACCGCTCCAAGCTGGAGTACTCGGACAAGGCGCTGCACGACGCCGCCGCCTCCTACCAGCGCATCGAGTCGTTCCTGCTCCGGGTCGCCGAACGCGGCGGCCCGGTGCCGGCGGGCAGCTGGACCGACGCCTTCGCCGACGCGCTCGACGAGGACCTCGCGGTGCCCCGCGCGCTCGCCGAGATCCACCACGTCGTGCACACCGGCAACAAGGCGCTGGAGGGCGGCCAGGCCGAGGCCGCGCGCGAACTGGCCGGGCAGGTCCGCGCCATGCTCGCCATCTTCGGCGTCGACCCCTTCGACCCGCACTGGCACGCCCCGCGGGACTCCGGCGCCGCCACCGGCGCGCTGGACGTGCTGGTGCGCGCCGAACTCGACCGCAGGCAGCGGGCGCGCACCGATCGCGACTGGGCCACCGCCGATGCCGTGCGGGATCGCCTGCAGGCGGCGGGCATCGAGGTCACCGACACCCCCGCGGGCCCCGAGTGGAGCCTCGCCGACGTGCCAGGAAAGGCCGACTGATGGCAGGCAACTCGCAGCGCCGCGGCGCTATTCGCAAGGGCAGCACCAAGAAGGGCGCCACCGTCGGCTCCGGCGGGCAGCGCAGGCGCGGGCTAGAGGGGCGCGGGGCGACCCCGCCCGCCGAGGCGCGGACCAAGCACCCCGCCGCCAAGCGGGCCGCCGCCAAGGCCAAGGCCGCTCAGGGGCGGCCCGCGGGCAAGGGTGGCCGGGCTCCCGCCGGGCGCCGCGGCGACGACGGGCCGGAGATGGTGCTCGGGCGGAACCCCGTCGTCGAGTGCCTGCGGGCCGGGGTCCCGGCGACCGCGCTGTACGTCGCGGTCGGCACCGAGAACGACGAGCGGCTCACCGAGAGCGTGAAGATCGCCGCCGACACCGGGATCTCGATTCTCGAGGTGCCGCGCACCGACCTCGACCGGCTCAGCGCCAACGGGCTGCACCAGGGCGTCGCGCTGCAGGTGCCGCCGTACCGCTACGCGCACCCCGACGACCTGCTGCTCCGGGCCCGCGAATCCGGTGGCCCCGCGCTGCTCGTCGCGCTGGACAATATCTCCGACCCGCGCAACCTCGGCGCCGTCGTCCGGTCCGTCGCCGCCTTCGGTGGGCAGGGGGTGCTGATCCCGCAGCGGCGCAGCGCGGGCGTCACCGCCGTCGCCTGGCGCACCAGCGCCGGAGCTGCTGCCCGGCTCCCCGTCGCCCGGGCCACCAACCTCACCAGGACGCTCAAGGATTGGGCCGGGCGCGGAATCCGGGTCGTCGGGCTCGACGCGGGCGGGACCACCACGCTGGACGACTTCGACGGGACCGATCCGACGGTCGTCGTGGTCGGCTCCGAGGGGAAGGGGCTCTCGCGGCTGGTCCGGGAGAACTGCGACGAAATCCTGAGCATCCCGATGGCGGGGGACGTCGAATCGCTCAACGCCTCCGTCGCGGCGGGTGTGGTGCTCTCGGAGATCGCGCGGCAGCGCCGGCGTTGAGGCAGGGGTAAAGCCGCTCGGGGGCCGTAGAATTCGAGCAATGGTGATACCGAACCAGCCGATCGGGCAGCCGGTCGAGCATCCCAACGCCACGGCGATCCTGTTCCTCGGGGCCGTGAGCATCCTGTGCTGCGGGCTCGCCGGGCCGGTGGCCTGGGCCCTGGGGCGGCGCGCGCTGGACCAGATCGAGGAGTCGGGGGGCGCCTACGGCGGGCGCTCCCAGGTGCTCGTCGGGTACGTGCTCGGGATAGTGGGAACAATCCTCATGGTGATCATCGCGATTCTCTTCGTGCTGATCACCCTGGGCGGCAACGCTTGAGCTTGTTCGGCCGAGCTGCGCTCGGCGGGTTCGCGCCCCCGGGCACCGGGCTCGGGGGCGTCGGTCAGTCCAGGCCGGGTCGCGGCTTGGGGGCGTCGCCCCAGGTGGGCCACTCCTCGCTGAGTTTGCCGGTCCAGGTGGGGCGGCGCTGCTCCTTGAAGGCCGACATCGCCTCCGCGCCGTCGATGCTGTGCGCCACCTGCTGGTTGAGGTCGGTCTCCAGGCGGCCCACCATGTCCGGGGTCATGCCGAGCCCCTCCCAGAGCAGCCGCTTGGACAGCGCCACCGGGAGGGGGGCGGAGCCGCTCGCGATGTCGTGCGCGACGGCGAGCGCCGTCGGCAGCACCTCGCCGCCGGGGAGGCAGGCATTGGCCAACCCCATGGCGTGCGCCTCCTCGCCGTCGAAGGTGCGGCCGGTGAGCATGATGTCGGCGGCGTTGGCCATGCCGACGAGCCGCGGCAGGGTCCAGTGCGCGGAGCCGTCGGCGAGGACGCCCCTGCGCACCTGGTTGAGGCCGTAGATGGCGTCCCTGGCCATGTAGCGGAGGTCGCACTGGAGGGCGAGCGCGAGGCCGATGCCGACGGCGTGGCCGTTCACCGCGGCGATGACCGGCTTGCGGACCTTCCAGGGCGGGGGATCCAGGGTGCCGCTGACCTCGCCGACCCGGCTGGAGAGATCCGCGCCCGCGCAGAAGGCGGGCGGCGTTCCGGTGATCACCACCGCGCGGATGGCGTCCTCGGCGTCGCACCGCTGGAGCGCGACGCCGAGCTCGGCGGTCATCGCGGGAGTGAAGGCATTCTGCTGGGCCGGGCGATTCAGGGTCAGCACGGCGATGCCCGCGGAGACATCGACGAGCAGTTCCGAACTCATGTCATGCGATGTTAGCCGACCCGGCTGCCGGAAACCGGGCGTCGAAGCGGTTGCCCGGAGATCGCCTCAGCGCAGGATCTTGCGGCCGATGGCGTACTTGTGCACCTCGGTCGGGCCGTCGTACAGGCGGAAGGCGCGCATGTCCCGGAAGATCATCTCGACCACGGTCTCGTCGCTGATCCCGATGCCGCCGAGCACCTGGACACAGCGGTCCGCCACCTTGAACAGCTCCTCGGAGACGTACGCCTTGGCGATCGAGCTCTCGTGCCGCGCCTTCTCGCCGCGGTCCATCAGCCAGCAGGCGTGCCAGATGGTGAGCCTGCACTGGTGCAGTGCGATCTCGTTGTCCGCCAGCAGGAACGACACGCCCTGGTGCTCGCCGATCGGCTTGCCGAAGGCCGTCCTGGTCTTGGCGTGCGCGATGGCGATGCTCTGCGCCCGCTCCGCCGCGCCGAGCCAGCGCATGCAGTGCGTGAGCCGGGCGGGGGCCAGCCGCAGCTGGGCGTAGCGCAGCGCCTGCCCCGCCTCGCCGAGCAGCGCCTCCTTCGGCAGCGTCAGGTTGTCGAAGCGGACGACGCCGTGGCCCGCCACGTAGTTGCGGTCCATGGTGTTCATGGTCCGCTCGATGACGATCCCGGGCGTGCCGCCCTCGGTGAGGAAGAGCGTCGGCCCCTCCGGCAGGTGCGGGTTCGGGGCGAGCTTCGCCATGATGATCCAGGTCTTGGCGCCGTTCGCGCCGGTGATCAGCCACTTGCGGCCGTTGATCACGAAGTTCTCGCCGTCGAAGGTGGCCTCGGTGGCGAGCTGCGCCGGGTCCGAGCCCGCGCCGTCCGGCTCGGTCATGGCGAAGACCGAGCGCTGGTGGCCCGCGATGACCGGGGCCAGGTACCGCTCCACCTGCTCCGAGTTCGCGATCTTGCTCAGCAGGTACATGTTGCCCTCGTCGGGCGCGGCGCAGTTCATCGCGACCGGGCCGAGCGTCGACCAGCCCGCCGCCTCGTAGATCACCGCCTGCTCGGCGTGGGTCAGCCCGCGCCCGCCGAGCGCGACGGGGGCTTGCACGGTGAGCAGCTTCTCGGCCCTGGCCAGCTCCACCAGCTCCTGGCGCAGCTCGTCGGTGGGGCCGTGCTGGGTGAGCCGCGGGTCGCGCTCGAACGGGACGATCTTGTCGATGACGAACTCGCGGACGCGGTCGCGTTCCGCGGCGAGCTCGGCGGGAATCTCGAAGTCGATCATTGCGCACCATTCGGTCGGAGGGGCCGTGCGACGAGCATACGAAACCAGGCACGCATGACTGGAGGCGGTTGCCCTCAGACCGTGGCGGGCACCGGGCGCCTGCGCGCGCCCCGCCGCCCGACCACCCGGCAGACCAGGTAGATGACGAACGAGATGGTGGTGACGAAGGTCGAGACCGGCACGCCAGGCGCCAGCGAGAGCAGGATCCCGCCCACCGCGGCCACCTCGGCGAAGACCACCGCGAGCACCGTGGCCCGCACCGGGCTCGCGGTCACCTGCGCGGCCGCCGCGGCCGGGGTGATCAGCAGCGCAAGCACCAGCAGCGCGCCGACGATCTGCACGCCGAAGGCCGCGGTGATGCCGAGCATGACCGCGAAGACCACCGAGAGCGCCCGCACCGGGACCCCGCGCGCCTGCGCCACCTCCGGGTCGGTGCTGGCGAAGAGCAGTGGCCGGTAGATCAGCGCCAGCACGGCCAGCACTCCGACCGTGCAGGCGACGAGCAGCGTCAGCCCGCTGTACCCCACGCTCACCACCTGCCCGGTGAGCAGCGAGAACTTGGAGCCCGCGCGCTCCGGGCCGAGCCAGAGGAAGAGCACCGAGAGCCCGAGCCCGAAGGAGAGCACGACGGCGATCACCGAATCGCGCTCCCGCGCCTTGGTGCCGAGCACGCCGAAGAGCACCGCCGCGACCACCGAGCCGACGATGGCGCCGAGCCCGACCCCGATCCCGGCGAGCAGCGCGGCCGCCGCACCGGTGAGCGAGAGCTCGCTGGTGCCGTGCACCGCGAAGGACATCTGCCTGCTCACCACCAGCGGCCCGATCACCCCGGCGAGCAGCCCGAGCAGCGCCGCCGCGAGCAGCGCCTGCTGCACGAAGTCGTAGCCGACGAGGTTGGCCGTGGTGGTGAAGTCGAAGGTCTTGGCGAGCACCTCGCCGAGCTTGTCGATCACCGGCGCACGCCGTTCCCGGCCACGCCGGGGCCGAACTCCTCGGCGCCGTGGCAGTGCGCGCCCGCGGTGCCGAGCGCGTCCATGGTGTCGCCGGTGCCGACCACCACCAGCCTGCCGCGCACCCGCAGCACCTCGACGTCGGTGCCGTACAGCTCGGAGAGCACCGCCGAGGTCATCACCTCGTCCGGGGTGCCGATCCGGAAGCGCCCGTTCACCAGGTAGACCACCCGGTCCACCAGGGGGAGCACCGGGTTGATCTCGTGCGTCACGAAGAGCACGGCGGTGCCGCTGGTCCGCCTGCGGCGGTCGATCAGCTCGGCCACCAGCCGCTGGTTGGCCAGGTCGAGGCTGAGCAGCGGCTCGTCGCAGAGCAGCACCCGCGGGTCGCCGACCAGCGCCTGCGCCACCCGCAGCCGCTGCTGCTCACCGCCGGACATGGACTCCAGCGGGGCGTCGGCGTACCCGTCGGCGCCGACGGCGGCGATGGCCGCCCGCACCCGCCGCCTGCGCTCGGCGCGGTGGCGCAGCCCGAGCCCCCAGCGGTGCCCGTCGACGCCGAGCCCGACCAGGTCGACGCCGCGCAGCTGCACGCCCGCGTCGATCGTCTTCTGCTGCGGGACGTAGCCGATGTGCGGGTTGCCGGTGCGCGCGGGCGCGCCCGCGATCGTCGCGCTGCCCCGGCTCAGCGCCAGCTGCCCGAGCAGCACCTTGAGCAGCGAGGTCTTCCCCGACCCGTTGGGTCCGAGCACGACCACGAATTCGCCCGGCGCCACGTCCAGGTCGAGCCCCTCCCAGAGGGTGCGCGAGCCGAAGGTGAGCCGGGCGTCGGTGAGCCGGACGGCGGGCGTGATCGCCCGATCGACCGGTACGCCGGATTCGGTGGTCATACCGTCCTCACGAGGGGCTCACCGCCGCGGCGAGCGCCTCGGCGTTGGCGGTCTGCCAGGTGATGTAGTCGACACCGTCGGGCAGGGTTTCGGTCACCTCGAGCACCGGGATGCTGTTCTGCTGCGCGAGGCCGCGCAGGTCCCGGGTGATCTGTCCCTCGGTCTGCACGTTGTACACCAGCACGCGCACCTGCTTGCCGGTGAGCAGGTCCCTGGTGGCGGCGACGGCGGCCGGAGCCGGGTCGGTCTCCTGCTCGATCGCCTCCTGGAACTCCTCCGGAGTCAGGTCGCGCACCTTCGCGGCGCGCAGCAGATAGTAGGCGAGCGGCTCGGTCTGCAGCACCGGGGTGTCCGGGGTGGCGGCGGCGATCCGGTCGGTCAGCGCGGTGATGCCCGCCAGCTCGCCCTTGAACTCGGCGGCGCGGTCGGTGTAGCCCTGCGCGTTGGCGGCGTCGATCCGGCCGAGCTCGGTGGCGATCGCGTCGGCGACCGTGGCGACGGTGGCCACGTCGTACCAGACGTGCTCGTTCTCCTCGGACTGGTCGGCGCGCACCGAGTACGCGTCCACCGCCGGGGTGTCCCTGCCGTCCAGCGCCTGCTCCACGAACTCGTCGTAGCCGCCGCCGTTGAAGACCACCAGGTCGGCCTCGGCGATGTGCGCGGTCTCGCCCGCCGACGACTCGTGCGAGTGCGGGTCGGCGGAGGGGTCGGTGATCAGCGACTCGACCTCGGCGTCCGGCCCGGCGACGGCCGCGGCCACGCTGCCCCACACGTCGGTGGAGGCGACCACCGACGGCTTGCCGCCGGAATCGTCGGAGCTGCCGCACGCGGTCAGCGCGAAGACCGTCGCCGCCCCGACGGCGAGACCGGCGGTGCGGAGGAAGAGTCGGTGTGCCACGGGGCTGCTCCTGCGGGTAATGGAAACCGTTTCCGTTTCACTTTAGCAGGGGAAACGACCCGCCGCGCCCCTGGCCCCGGAAATGCGCGAGGCCCGTGCGATCACCGATCGCACGGGCCCCGAAACGCGTCAGACCAGCACTTCCGCCTGCTGGCTCAGCAGCTGAGCGCAGCGAAGCAGCCCGAGGTGGCTGTACGCCTGCGGGTGGTTGCCCAGCGATCGCTCGGCCACCGGGTCGTACTCCTCGCTGAGCAGCCCGGTCGGCCCGGCCGCCGCCACCAGCTGCGCGAAGAGCGCCTCGGCGTCCGAGCGCTTGCCGATCAGCAGGTACGCCTCGATGAGCCAGGCGGCGCAGAGGTGGAAGCCGCCCTCGCCGCCGGGCAGCCCGTCGTCGTGGTGGTACCGGTACACCGTCGCGCCGCTGCGCAGCTCCGCCTCGGTGGCGACCACGGTGGCGTGGAAGCGCGGGTCGGAGGGGTCGATCAGCCCGGAGAGGCCGATGTGCAGGGTGGCGGCGTCCAGGTCGGTGCCGTCGTAGGCGGCGGTGTAGGACTGCACCTCGTCGTTCCAGCCCTTGGTCTTGACCTCCTCGGCGATGGTGTCGCGCAGCACCGGCCACTCCGGGTCGACCGGGCGGTCGAACTTCGCCGCCAAGGTGAGCGCGCGGTCCACCGTGAGCCAGCCCATGACCTTCGAGTACACGTGGTGCCGCGGGTTGCCGCGGATCTCCCAGATGCCGTGGTCCGGCTCCTGCCAGCGCCGCTGCACCGCGGCGACCATGTCCTGCACCAGCTCCCAGTCGGCGTCCGGCAGGGCGCGGGCCGGGTCGGTGATGCCGTGCTTGCCGCGGGCGGCGGCCAGGTTGGCGATCAGGTCCACGATCGGGCCGAAGACGTCGAGCTGGACCTGCATGTTGGCCGCGTTGCCGACGCGCACCGGGCGCGAGCCCGCGTAGCCGGGGAGCTGGTCGATGACCGCCTCGGGGGGCAGCGTCTCGCCGTAGATGGTGTAGAGCGGGTGCAGCCGCTCGGGGCCGGGCAGCGTCTCCAGCACCCGGTGCACCCAGGCCAGGTAGGCATCGGCCTCGCCGACCGAGCCGAGCGAGACCAGCGCCTGCGCGGTCAGCGCGGCATCGCGCAGCCAGCAGTAGCGGTAGTCCCAGTTCCGCACGCCGCCGATGTCCTCGGGCAGCGAGGTGGTGGCGGCGGCCAGGATCGACCCGGAGGGGGCGTGCACGAGGCCGCGCAGGGTGAGCGCGGAGCGCTTCATCAGGTCCGGCTTGAGCGGCGGCAGCTCCAGCCCGGCGGCCCAGTTCGACCAGTACTGCTCGGCCGCCGCCCTGCGCTCCGGCTCCGGCGTCATGGCCGGGGTCAGATCTTCGGTGCCGCAGCGCAGTTCGAGCACGACCGGGGCGACCGCCGGGTCGACGACGGCGTAGGCGTAGTCGTGCGAGCCGTCGCTGCGGATCTCCCACTGCACGCCGGGCGAGCGCAGCACCATCGGGTCGTTGGTGCCGAGCACCCGCAGCCCGGCGGGCTCGGCCTCGATGTTCACCGCCACCTGCCCGAACTCGGGGCGCGGGGCGAAGGTGATCACGGCCCTGGCGGTGCCGGTGATGACGCGGGTCAGGTCGGTGCGGTCCGGCGCGACGTCGTGCGGCAGGTAGTCGACGACGCCGAGGCTGGCCCAGCGGGTCTCGACGGTCATGGTGCCGTCCACGTAGCGCTGCGAGAGCGGCAGGCCGGGACGTTCGGGGGCGATGGTGAAGTGGCCCGCCTGCGGGCCGCCGAGCAGGTGCGCGAAGACCGCGGCGGAGTCCGGCTCGGGGTGGCAGAACCAGGTGACGGTGGCGTCCGGGGTGAGCAGCGCGACCGAGCGCGGGCTGGCCAGCATGGTCAGCCGCTCGATCCGCGGCGCGCTGGCGCCCGCCAGCCAGGTGCGGCGCTCCTCCAGCAGGAAGGCGAGCGCGCGCGAGACGTCCTCGGTGCTCTCCACCCGGTAGCCTGCCAGGCTCTCGCCGCCGCCGACCTTGATCCCGACGTCGGGGCCGGAGAGCACGCGGAACGCCTTCTCGTCGGTGACGTCGTCGCCGAAGAAGACCGCGGCCTGCGCGCCCTCCTGGTGCCGGATGGTGTCCAGCGCGTAGCCCTTGTCGGTGGTGACCACGGCGAGCTCGATCACCTCCTTGCCCTCGGTGACCTGGACGCCGACCCAGCAGGCCACGCCATGGCGCACCTTGTCGAGCGCGCGCCTGCCCACCTCGGGGCTCGCGTTGCGCACGTGCAGCGCGGAGCTGGCGGGCTTGTTCTCCACCGTGGTGCCCGGGTTGTCCTCGGCGATCTTCGCGAGCTCGGCCTGCACCTCGCGCAGCAACTGCTTGGCGTCGCTGTCGATGGCGTGCACGAAGCCCACGTCGAACTCCGAGCCGTGGCTGCCGATCAGCTGCACCTCGACCGGGAGCCGGGAGAGCGCCGCCAGATCGCGCAGGGCCCGGCCGGAGATCACCGCGGCGGTGGTGCCGGTGAGCCCCGCGAGCGCGCGTAGCGCGCTCACCGATTCGCGGTGGGGAAACGCCTTCGCCGGGTCGGACACGATGGGCGCGATGGTCCCGTCGTAGTCCGAGGCCACCAACAGCCGCGGCACGCGCGCGACCGTCGACAGAGCACGGCGAAGTTCCAGTGGCAGATCCTGTGCGCTCACGCATCCAACCTTGTGATCGGAGGGGGATGATTCCGGGCGCGGGAAACAATACTGAATCGTCTGCGCCACGCCCACGCGCGTGCGGTGTTTCCGCCCGCGCCTCACGAACGCCGGTGTACGTGCGCGCGAACGCGATCGATCCGCACTCGCGCTATCTGTGGTTGTACCCCGTTCCCGGGGTCTTCGCACAGGGAGATCGTGTGCGCCCGCTCGCAGCCTTTCCCGTCCCAGGACCATGGTCCTCGCCCCGGCACATTTCGCGCAACCGGGGTTCCTAGGGTGCTTCGCATGACGAAGGTACGGATCGCCGGGGACGCGGCGTGGTGGGTGTTCGTCGTCGCCGGGATGCTCGGCGGGCTGCGCTGGATGGACGACCGGCCGGGCTGGGCGGTCATGGTCTACATCGACGCGGATTCGCCGCGCTACGCCGACTACCTCGGGCCCGCCTACAGCGAGACTGTGCTCACCGCTCCGTCGACCTACGCGGTGGCCGGTTTCGCGGTGCTGGTGGGGTGCGCGGTCGCGGAGGCGGTGCTGCTACGCGCGTTGCCGCTCGCCGCCGTGGCCACCGTCGCGGTGCCGCTGCTCGCCGTGCTGCCGGTGGCCGTCGTGTGCGGCGCCTGGCCATGGGGTCCGGTCACCTCGACGTTCCAGGCGCTGCTGCTGATCCTGCTCGGCATCGCGATCCGCGAGGTGTGGCGCCGCAGGCTCGCACCCGCGCACCCGGCCTAGATCCGCGCCGCGCCGAACGCCCGGACTCGGTTGCCGCGCGTCGATCGGCCGGATCGCCATGCTGCGCGCGCTGAGCGGCAGTCGACCGGACGCTGCGCGCCCCGGATCGACTAGATGCTGCGCTCGCCGAGCAGCAGGTCGACGGTGAGTTCGAGGCGCTCGCTGACGTCGGTGGCGGAGGCGCGGCGGGTGAGCCAGGCGACCAGGTTGGAGAGCCACACGTCGCTGATGACGCGGGCCACCGCGAGCTGGCGCTCGGTGGGGTCACCGTCGTTCATGGCGCGGGCGAAGACCCGGTCCATGACCTTGCCGACCCGGTCCACCTCGGCCGCCGCGGAGGCGTCGGCGAACATGAAGGCGCGGGTCATGGCCTCGGTGAGCAGCGGGTCGCGCTGCATCATGCGGGTGATGTTGGTCAGCAGGGTGTGCATGCGCTCCTGCGGCGAGCCGCCGGAGAGCGGCTTGCGCTTCCCCTCGAACTGCTCGAACTCGCGGGCCAGCGCGGAGACCAGCAGGTGCACCTTGGACGGGAAGTACCGGTAGAGCGTGCCCACCGCGACGTCGGCGCGCTCGGCGACGGCCCGCATCTGCACCGCGTCGTAGCCGCCCTTGGAGGCCAGCGCCAGGGTGGCGTCCAGGATCCGCTTGCGCCGCTCCCGCTGCGCGGAGGAGCTGAGCTCGTCCTCGCTGAGGGTCGTGACCGGTCCGGTACGCGGCGCGCCCGGGTCGGCCTGCTGCGATCGCGAGGGACTGGCCATCGATGAACGTCCTTTCCGGGCACTGTGCTGCGCGCCGTGGCTGCTCTTGACTTCCGCCCGGCACAGATATTAGAACATGTTCTAGGTGTGGCAGTCACGCCGGAAAGGCGGTCAGGAGTGTGACCATCGCCACCACTGACGAGCACAAAGCCGTCCAGGAGTCGATGCGCGGGTGGTCCGGATCGGTCCGGCCGATTGCAACAATGCGCACCGGCGAGGCCGGTTTCTGGCGTGGCTACTGGCCCGCACTGACCGATCTCGGGATCTTCCGGGTCGCGGTCGCGGAGGAGGCGGGCGGCGCCGGCGGGTCGGTGACCGATCTCGCGGTGCTGGTCGAGCAGGCCGCGCACGATCTCGTCGGCGGCCCCGTGCTGACGACGGCGGTGGCCCAGCTGGTCACCGTCGGCGCCCTCGACGAGGAGCTGCCCTGCGGACTGGCGCTCGACGGCATCGGCGGCGCGGAGCAGAGCCTACCCGCCGCGCCGGGCGGTGCGCCGCTCACCGGGGTCTGGGAGACGGTGCTCGGCGCCACCCCGGATGCCGCGGTGTTGCTGCCGGTCGCCGCCGACGACGGCACCCGCTGGGTGCTGATCCCGCCGGACACCGACGGCCTTCGGATCGAGCCGCTGGACTCCGCCGACCCCGGCTCGCCGCTGGCGCGGGTGCACCTCACCGAGGTCGCGGTCCCCGCCGATCGGGTCTTCCGCTCGCCGCACGCCGTCGGCGACCTGGTGCTGGCGCTGGCCGCGGCCGAGCTGGCCGGGATCACCGGGTGGTGCCTGGAGACCGCCGCCGACTACGCGCGGACGCGCACCCAGTTCGGCAGGCAGATCGGGTCGTTCCAGGCGGTCAAGCACATCTGCGCGTGGATGCTCTGCCGCACCGAGCTGATCCGCGCGGTCGCCGCCGACGCCGCCGCCGCGGTGGACGAGGGCGGGGCCGAGTTGCCGATCGCCGCCGCCATCGCGGGCGCCATCTCGCTGGATGCCGCGGTGCAGACCGCCAAGGACTGCATCCAGGTGCTCGGCGGGATCGGCTTCACCTGGGAGCACGACGCGCACTTCTACCTGCGCCGCGCGCTGCTGCTCAAGCAGTTGCTGGGTGGTGGCGAGCGCTGGCGCGCGCGGGTCACCGAGCTGACCCGCGCCGGGCACCGCCGCACCACCGGCGCGGAACGCATCCTCGCCGCGGACGGAGTGCTCGCCGACGCCACCGGGGCCGGTGCCAAAGCCGGCGGCGCCGAGACCAGCACCGCCACCGGCACCGGCACCGCCACCGGCACTGCCACCGGTGCCGGCACTGCCACCGGTGCCGGCACTGCCACCGGTGCCGGCA
>NZ_JBHVAK010000081.1:0-22967 GCF_042667085.1 Nocardia sp. NPDC057353 | reverse complement strand
GGGCCCAGCGGTGTGTTCAGACCGCGACGGCGTGCCCGACCACGATGGGGCCGTGGTAGTTCCGCGCGTCCACCTCGACGACCGCGGCGTCGGGGCCGACCGGGTCGAGCAGGTTGCGCACCGCGCCGTAGGACTCGTGGGTGGCCAGCCGGACCGCGCTGCCGGGGCGGATGCCGACCGACAGCTCGCCGGTGGCGGTCTCCAGCCGGAGCGCGCCGCTCGCCGCGTCCTCGACCCGGATGTCGCCGCGGGCCGTGGTCGCGGTGACCGCGCCGCTCGGCCGCTCGATCCGGATGTCGCCGTCGGCGACGGCGAGTTCGCAGCCATCGAAGGCGCCCGCGGTGTGCAGCGTGCCGAGCGCGACGGACGCCGTCAGCCGGGAGCCGGTGGGCACCTGGATGTCGACCGCGACGGTCGGGGTGCCGCCGAACGGGTTCCAGCGCCCGCGCCGCATCTCGACGGTGAGCTCCCCGTCGGCCAACTCGACCCGGAACTGCTGGGCCGCGCGCACATCCGTCTTGTTCCGCGGGTCGGCGGGCCGGACCTCGACCACGGTCTCGGGGCGGTCGGTCGCGGTCACCGTGACGATGCCCGCGGGCACCTCGACGGCGGCGGTGATCGGGGCGGGGGTGGTGAAGACGCTCATCTCGTTCTCGCTCTCAGTTCTTATGCGTAGATGTATACGTAGGAGAACTATAAGTAGAAGTGTGCGTATACGCAACCCTCCGAACCGGCTAATCTGTGGCAAGCTCGAGGGCATGAGTGGGAATTGGCCCCGGCTGCGGGTGGCGGAGTGGATGGACACCAGGGACACGCTGCACATGTGGACCCAGATCGTCGGCAAGATCCGAATGGCGCACGCGCCGCTGGTCAACCACTGGTGGGAGGTGGCGCTGTACGTGAGCCCGCGCGGGCTGACCACCTCGCCGATCCCGTACGCGGACGGGGTCTTCGACTTGGAGTTCGACTTCGTCGAGCACCGACTGCTGGCCAGGACCAGCGCGGGCGAGAGCCGGGCGGTGGCGCTGGAGCCGAAGAGCGTGGCGGACTTCTACGGCGAGGTCATGGCGGCGCTGGAGGCGCTGCGGGTGCCGACCACCATCCGGCCGGTGCCGAACGAGGTCGAGGTGGCGATCCCGTTCGCCGAGGACATCACGCACGCCTCCTACGACGGGGACGCGGCGCAGCGCTTCTGGCGGCAGCTGATCCAGGTGGACCGGGTCTTCGGGGTCTACCGCTCGCACTTCGTCGGCAAGTCGAGCCCGGTGCACTTCTTCTGGGGCGCCATGGATCTCGCCTGCACCCGGTTCTCCGGCCGGACCGCGCCGCCGCACCCCGGCGGCGCCCCGAACTGCGCCGACTGGGTGATGACGGAGGGGTACTCACAGGAGCTGGCGAGCTGCGGCTTCTGGCCCGGCGGCGGCGAGGAGGGCGCCTTCTACGCCTACGCCTACCCGGAGCCCCCCGGCTATGCCGAGCACGCGGTCGGCCCCGGCACCGCCGAGTACCGCCGCGACCTGGGCGAATTCGTGCTCCCGTACGAGGCGGTCGCCGATTCGGCCGACCCGGACCGCACCCTGCTGGAGTTCCTGGACTCCAGCTACGCGGCGGCCGCGACCCTCGCCGACTGGGATCGCGGCTTCCTCGAGGACGATCCGCAGCGGCTGCGCAAGCATCTGCGCTGAGCCCGGACTCCGGTCCGACGCCGGCCGGGCGCGGCGCGCTGCCTATCGGGCTCGAGCGGATGCGGCGGCGCTCAGCCGGCCTCGAGGATGGCGGCGGCGAGCTGCGCCAGCTCGCCGCGCGCCACCGGCTCCAGCGCGAGGCCGTCGATCTCGTTCCACGCGGCCCGGGTGCGGGCACCCGCCTCGCCCTCGGTCCACCCCCTGGCGCCGGTGGCCTCGATGAGCGCGATGACCCGCGCGGTCGTCGCCTCGTCGAACTCGGCGTCGGCGGCGTACAGCTCGCGCAGCTCGGGCGAGGCCGCGAGGGCGTAGACCACCGGGGCGCTCTTGCGGCGGGCCCGCAGGTCCGAGGCGGGTTTGCCGGTGACGGCGGTGTCGCCCCAGATGTCGAGCAGGTCGTCGGCGAGCTGGAAGGCGATGCCGAGGTCGTTGCCGAACCGGTCGAAGCGCTCGGCCTCGGCTCCGGCGGGGCCGAAGAGCGCGCCGAAACGACAGGCGCAGCCGAAGAGCGAACCGGTCTTGCCCGCGAAGGTCGCCAGGCAGTCGGCCACGCTCACCTCGGTTCGCGCGCTGCCGCGCAGGTCGCGCTCCTGGCCCTGGCCGAGCAGCCGAAGGGTGACGGCGAGCCTGCTCAGCGCGGTACGGGCGGCGGGGTGCTCGCGGTCGGCGAGCACCTCGAAGGCGAGCCCGATCAGCGCGTCGCCCGCGAGGATGGCCTCGCCGAGCCCGAAGTGCGCCCAGACGGTGGGGCGGTGCCTGCGCAGCAGGTCCCGGTCCATGACGTCGTCGTGCACCAGGCAGGCATTGTGCAGCAGCTCGACGGCGGCCGCTGCGGGCAGCACGTCGGCGGTGCGCGCGCCGGTGGCGTCGGCGCAGAGCAGGGTGAAGGCCGGGCGCAGCAGCTTGCCGTCGAGCCTGCCGGTCGGGGTGCCGTCCAGCTCGAGCAGGCCGAGCTGGTAGCCGCACATGTGGCGCAGCGGGCCGTCCAGCCGGTCGATCGCCGCGCTCAGCACGGGGAGCAGTTGCTGCCGGGTGCGCGCCAGGATGGGCTGCACCGGGTGCGAGAGCACGGTCATCCCGCGGTGCCCCCGCCCGCAGCGACCCGGTAGCGGCCGGAGCTCGCCGACCAGTCCAGGTGCCCGCGCATCCACGACCGCATGCCCGCCAGGTAGGCGGCGAGCTCGGCGCGGTACTCCGGGTGCGCGGCCAGCACCTCGGCCTCGGCGGCGTGGAAGTCGCGCAGCCGCTCGGCGGCGCGGGCCCGGCCCAGCTCCACCGCGGCCGGCCGCTGCACCCCGCGCCAGTGCTCGAGCAGCAGCACCAGGTTGTGGTACTCGCCGAGCGCTGCCTCCTTCTCCAGCGAGACCAGGTCGTTGGTCCAGCACACCACGTCGCAGGCGGCGTCGAGGGCGCGGGTGAACGGCGCGCCGCGGTACACCGGCTCCGGCAGCTCGATCCCCTCGACCACCTCGATCAGGTCCATGCACGGGTAGATCGCGCCGGTGTGCCTGCGCCGCTCCAGGTACTCGGCCTCGGTGGGGACGGCGCTGCGCACCCGGTTGTCCACCTCCCACACCACGGCGAGCGCGCACTGAGTGGCGTGCCCGGTGAAGCGCTGCCGCCAGACCTCGCCGGTGCCGGGTGCGGTGCGCCGCCACAGGTCGTCGAGGGCGCGCACGATGGCGGGGGCGTCGGGCTCGGCCGCCCGGCCCGCGAGCACCGCCATGACGGCGGTGAGCAGCGTCGCCAGCTGGTCCGGCGCGCGCCCGAGCGAGCCGTCGTCGAGCTGGTCGTCGAGCAGGAAGAGCCAGGCCAGCCAGTCGGTCACCAGCTCTAGCCCCCGCGCGTCGGCGGCCGGGTAGGTGGCGGCGGCGAAGGCGCCGAAGTCGGTCTCGGCGAACCGGGCGCGCACGCCGTCGCGCTCGACCAGGCCGTGGCCGCGCACCCATGCCTCGACGTGCGCGGCGGCGGAGTCGAGGTGCGGGTTGCGCTGCGGCGGTAGCGCCAGGAATACGTCGGCGAATGCGCTCATCCGCGCCCCCGAACCGTCATCGTCCACCTCTCTACCGAATGAGACTGCGGCAGAGACTATCTCGGATCGGTCCGCGCTGCCCGGCGGCGGGGGCCGAAGGCGCATACGGCTCATCCGGAAACGTCGTGGCTACGTTTCACAGAGGCTACTGTGAAAGCCTACGCACCCACGATCCGGAGGACCGGCCTTGGCCACCATGCACCCCTGTGAACTTGTCGACGCCGACTTCGTGAAAACGGCGCCGCACCGGTTCCGCAACAGCGTCGAGCTGGCAATCACCCCCGAGCAGCTGTTCGAGGTGCTCGCCGACGCCGAGGCCTGGCCGCGCTGGGCGAGCGTGATCACCAAGGTGACCTGGACCAGCGCACCGCCGATCGGGGTCGGCACCACCAGGACCGTCGAGATGCGCGGCGGCATCGTCGGCGACGAAGAGTTCCTGATCTGGGAACCCAACCGTCGAATGGCGTTCCGCTTCAACGCCTCCTCGACCTCCGCGGTGGCCGCGTTCGCCGAGGACTACCTGGTGGAGCCGACCTCCGAGGGCTGCAGGCTCACCTGGACGCTGGCGAACCGGCTGGCCGGGCCCGCGCGGTTCACCGGCGCGCTCGGCAAGCCGGTCATGAACGCGACCTTCCGCCGGTTCCTGACCAACCTGCGCCGCTACACCGACGAGCGCTTCGCGGCCGGGTAGCTCACCAGTCCGCGTCGGTGTACCGGACCACGCCGCGGATGTTGCGGCCCTCGAGCATGTCCCGATAGCCGTCGTTGACCTGCTCGAGCCGGTACTGCCTGGTCACCATGTCGTCCAGGTTGAGCTTGCCGACCTGGTACATGGAGAGCAGGTGCGGGATGTCGTAGTGCGGGTTGCCGCCGCCGAAGATGGTGCCCTGCAGGTTCTTCTGCAGCAGGGTGAGCATGGCGAGGTTGAGCGTGGTCTGGTTGTCGACCAGGTTGCCCATGGCGGTGAGCACGCAGGTGCCCGCCTTGGCGGTGATCCCCATCCAGAGGTCGACGTCGCCGCCGTGCACCTCGCCGACGGTCACGATCACCTTCTTGGCCATGCCGCCCGCGGTGATCTCGGCGCAGGCCGCGGTCGCCTCCTCGGTGGTGGCGTAGGCGTGCGTGGCGCCGAACTTCAGCGCCTGCTCGCGCTTCCACGGCACCGGATCGACCGCGAAGATGTGCCGCGCGCCCGCGTTCACCGCGCCCTGCAGCGCGGAGATGCCGAGCCCGCCGATGCCGATCACCGCGACGTCCTCGCCGGGGCGGATGTTCGCGGTGCGCACCGCGGAGCCGTACCCGGTGGTGACGCCGCAGCCGACCAGGCAGGCCACCTCGAACGGGATGGACGGATCGATCTTCACCACCGAGCTGCGGTGCACCACCATGTACGGGGAGAAGGTGCCGAGCAGCGACATGGGGTAGACGTTCTCGCCGCGCGCGGAGATCCGGAACGAGCCGTCGGTGGCCGAGGCGCCGCCGAGCAGCAGCGCGCCGAGGTCGCAGAGGTTGCGCAGCCCGGACTGACAGGACGGGCACTTGCCGCAGGACGGGATGAACGAGAGCACCACGTGGTCGCCGACCGCGACGTCCTCGACGCCGTCGCCGACCTCGATCACCACCCCGGCGCCCTCGTGCCCGCCGAGGACCGGGAAGCCCGCCATGGGAATGCCGCCGGTCTGCAGGTGGTGGTCGGAGTGGCACATCCCGGCGGCCTCCATCCGGATCGCCACCTCGTTCCGGCGCGGTGCGCCGATCTCGATCTCCTCGATCGTCCAGGGCTGGTTGAAATCCCAGATCAGAGCACCCTTGGTCTTCATGGTGAACCCGCCTTCGTCGCTGTCGCGCATCGCGCCGTCGGCGTCACCGTAGACCGTCATACAACTACGTGTCCAGTGTATGATCCCCAGTGCCGGACAATGCTTCGGACAGCTGTCCAGTCTGCTGCTCGCGCTCAGCGGGCTGCACCGCCGCCGCGCCCCGTTGCGCGCCGGGCGCCCACGCCCCGACCGCGGCGGCGGTCACCAGTGCGATCACGCCGAGCGCCGTCACGGCCTGGTGCGCGCCGTGCACGAAGGCGTCGACCGCGGCGTCGGCCAGCGGCTGCCCCGCCGGCCCCGCCTGCTCGGCCGCCGCGAGCGCCGCGGCCAGCGAATCGCGCACCGGTTCCCGCAGCGGTTCGGGCAGCCGCGCGACCACCGGGTCGATTCGCGCGGCGTACCCCGCGGCCAGGATGCTGCCCGCCACCGCGATGCCGACGGCGGCGCCGACCTCGCGCGCGGCGTCGTTCACCGCCGCGGCGACCCCGTGCTGCTCCACCGGCGTGCCCGCGACGATGGCAGCCGTGGCGGGCGAGGTGGAGAGCCCGACGCCCGCGCTGGTCACCAGCAGCGCCACGACGATTCCGCCGTAGGTGCTCGACGCGTCGGTCTGTGCGAGCATCAGCAGCCCGACGCCGATGATCGCCAACCCGACGCCGAGCACGAGCCGCAGCCCGAACCGCTCGGCCAGTTTCGGCGCGATCAGCGCCAGCACCATCATCGGAATCATCATGGGCGCCATGGCGAAGGCGGCCCGCAGCGGCGAGTAACCGAAGACCAGCTGCAGGAACTGCACGTAGACCATGAAGACACCGAACGAGACCAGGAACTGCAGCGTCACCGAGATGGTGCCTGCGCCGAACCCGCGGTCGGCGAAGAGCCGCACGTCGAGCAGTGGCCGGGCCTCCCGCAGCTCCACCGCGACGAAGGCCGCCGCCGCGATCGGCGCGAGCGCGGCCGGGATCAGCACCGCGGGGTGCGTCCAGCCGTGCAGCGGCACCTGCACCGCCGCCAGCACCAGCGCGCCGACCGCGGCGCCGGAGGTGACCGCGCCGAGCAGGTCGACCCGCGGCCGCGTCTCGTCCTGCGATTCCGGCAGCGAGAACGAGACCAGCGCCAGCGCGACGCCCGCCAGGCTCATGGCGACGAAGATCGCCGTCCAGGAGGAGAACCTGAGCAGCAGCCCGGAGCCGAGGATGCCGAGCATCGCGCCGATCCCCGCGACGCCCGCCCACACGCCGACCACCAGCCCGCGCCGGTCCGCGCCGAAGTTCGCCGTCAGCAGGGAGAGCGTCGACGGCATGACCAGCGCCGCCCCCGCACCGCAGACGCAGCGGGCCACGATGATCCAGGTCGGCCCCTCCGCGAAGAGCGGAACCGCCGAGGCCGCGGCGAAGACGATCAACCCGAGCACCATCATGGTGCGTCTGCCGTAGCGGTCGCCGAGCGCGCCGCCGAGCAGCACCAGGCAGGCCAGCGACAGCGTGTAGCCGTCCACGATCCAGGTGAGCTGGTGCTGGTCGGCGCCGGTGCGGACGGCCATGTCCGGCAGCGCGGTGTAGAGCGCGGCCATCGAGCCGA
Source organism: Nocardia sp. NPDC057353 (assembly GCF_042667085.1). NCBI lineage: Bacteria > Bacillati > Actinomycetota > Actinomycetes > Mycobacteriales > Nocardiaceae > Nocardia > Nocardia sp. NPDC057353. The sequence goes on along the minus strand of NZ_JBHVAK010000081.1, from coordinate 15,849 downwards.
TCACCAGCGCCAGCGCCAGGCAGGCCAGCGCCACCATCCACGCCCCCGACTTCCACACCCGCGTCGTCATCATCGCCCTCCCGGAGAAACGAAACTATCAGTATCGTAGCGGTACCCTCGGTAGCATAGGGGGTGGACGGCGCACCGCGCCGGAAGCGAGGAAAGCTGTCGGCCATGACGGATTCCGCGGAGATCGATCCCCGCAGGCTGCGGTCCCGGGCCCGACTGCTGGACGCGGCCACCGCGCTGCTGCGCAGCGGCGGGCTGGACGCGGTCACCGTCGACGCGGTGACGAAGGTGTCGAAGGTCGCCCGCACCACCCTCTACCGGCACTTCGAGAGCGCGGCGCAGCTGCGCGCCGCCACCCTGGAGCGGCTGCTCCCGCCGCCGGTGCACGCCCCGCCCGACGGCACGCTGCGCGACCGGCTGGTCGAGCTGCTCACCCGGCAGGCGCGGGTCATCGAGGAGGTGCCGCTGCACCTGGCCACCGTCGCCTGGCTCGCCACCGACCCCGGCGACGGCCCGGCCACCAGCGCGCTGCGCACCCGGCTGGTCGAGCAGTACCGGGTGCCCTTCGACGAGCTGCTCGACGGCGCGGAGGCGCGCGCGCTGCTCGGCGAGCACGACAGGGTGCAGGTGCTGATCCAGCTGGTCGGGCCGCTGGTCTTCACCCGGTTGGTCGGGCTCGGCGACACCTCGCCCGCCGCCTGCGCGCGGCTGGTGGACGACTTCCTCGCGGCCCGCGCGGCATTGGGCAGGGCGCGAGCAGAATAGATCAGCGTGCGCTGAAGCCTACGAACCGGCTGCCCGCGCTCCTAGCGTTGTCGACGCGGGTGCGGCGGAGACGAGGCGGAGGGTGGCGGCGACGGTGACGGACAACAGCGCGGCGGCGGTACTGCGGGCGGTGCTCGAACTCGGCCCGGTGCCGCGCAGCGTGGTCGCGCGGCACGTCGGGATCTCCCCGGCCACCGTGACCTGGCAGTCGCGGTCGCTGCTGGAGGCCGGGCTGCTGATCGAGCTGCCGGAGGCGGTGAGCCTCTCCGGGATCGGGCGCCCCTACTCGCCGCTGGCGCTGAACAGCGCGGGCACCGTGGTGATCGCGGTGCACATCGCCGCCGCGCAGACCACCGTCGCTGTGGTCGACATCGCCGGGGCAGTGCTCTCCGGCGACCAGATCCCGCACCGCTCCTTCGACCCCGACGACATCCTCACCGACGCGGGCGAGGCGATCGGCCGGGTCCGCGCCGCCGAGGTCGGGCGCCGCGTCCTCGCCGTCGGGGTCGCCATCGGGGGGCGGGTGGACCGGCGGGCGGGCACCGTGCTCGAGCACTCCTTCCTGCGCTGGCACGACGTGCCGGTGCGCGACCGGCTGGCCGCGGCCACCGGGCTCCCGGTCGAGCTGGACAGCCACGCCCGCGCGCTCATGCACGCCGAGCAGCTCTTCGGCAGGCTGCGCGGCACCAGCAGCGCGGTCATGCTGTTCGTCGGCAATGTGATCGACGCGGCCTTCGCGGTGCACGGCCGGGTGCACTACGGCCCGCGCTCCGCCGCGGGCTCCATCTCCCGGCTGGTCGGCGGCGCGGAGCCGCCGCGCGACGACTACTCCGACCACGCCCTGCTGCGCCGGGCCGCCGCGGCGGGCATCCCCGCGCACACCGTCCCCGAGCTGCTGGCCGCCGCCGCGACCGACCCCGGCGCGCGCGAACTCTTCGTCGAGCGCGCCGCGGTGCTCGGCCGGATCGTCGCCATGCTCGTCGACATCCTCGACCCCGAGGCCGTCGTGATCGTCGACCGCAGCCTGCCCGAGGTGCCCGCCGTGCGCGAGAGCTACGTCGAGACCGTGCGCGGCCACGCGGTGACCGGCGACGACCCCGGCGCGCTCATCGCCGCCTCCACCTTCCTGGGGCAGGTGCTGGAGACCGCGGGCGCGGCCGTCGCCCTGGACGCCCTGTACCGCGCCCCGCTGGACGCCGTCGCGCGCTGGGCGGATTCGACCGCCGAGCTCCCCGTGTGAAAGGACCACCGCCGCCCATGACCGCACCGAAACAGCTCCACCTGAACGCCTTCCTGATGTCGGTGGGCCACCACGAGGCCGCCTGGCGGCTGCCGGAGAGCGATCCGCACGCGCACATCGACATCGAGCACTACGTGGCGCTGGCCCGCACCGCCGAGCGCGGCAAGCTGGACTCCATCTTCTTCGCCGACAGCCCGGTGCTCATGGGCGATCCGGGCAGGCGCCCGCAGGGCAAGCTGGAGCCGACCGTCATCCTCACCGCGGTCGCGGTGCAGACCAGCCGGATCGGGCTCATCGCCACCGCCTCCACCAGCTACAACGACCCCTACAACCTGGCTCGCCGGTTCGCCTCGGTGGACTGGGTGAGCAGGGGGAGGGCGGGCTGGAACATCGTCACCACCGCCGGGGCCGACGCCGCGCGCAACTTCGGGCTGGACGACACCCCGGAGCACCGGGTGCGCTACCAGCGGGCGGCGGAGTTCGTCGAGGTCGCCACCAAGCTCTGGGACAGCTGGTCCGACGACGCGGTGGTGGGCGACAAGGAGCTCGGCATCCACGCCGACGCGGCGAAGGTGCGGTCGATCGGGCACCGCGGCGAGTTCTTCGCGGTGGACGGCCCGCTCAACGTCCCGCGCTCCCCGCAGGGCTACCCGCTGCTGGTGCAGGCGGGCTCCTCGGAGAACGGCAAGAACTTCGCCGCCCGCTACGCCGAGGCGGTCTTCACCGCGCAGCAGACCTTCGCGGACGCGCACGCCTTCTACACCGACCTCAAGGACCGCGCGCGCAGGCTGGGCCGCGACCCGGAGACCGTCAAGATCCTGCCCGGCATCGTCCCGGTGATCGGTGACACCGAGGAGGAGGCGCTGGCGCTCGACGCCGAACTGGCGCGGCTGATCTCACCCGAGTACGCCCGCGCCCAGCTGGCCGAGCGGTTCAAGCTGCCGGTCGAGGCGCTGGAGCTGGACCGCGAGCTCCCCGCGGAGCTGCCGTCCGAGGACGAGATCGAGGGCGCCAAGAGCCGGTTCACGCTGATCGTCGAGCTGGCGCGGCGCGAGCGGCTCACCGTGCGCGAGCTGATCACCCGGCTCGGCGGCGGCCGCGGGCACCGCACCGTCGCGGGCACCCCGGTGCAGATCGCGGACACCATCGAGGACTGGTTCCGGCGCGGCGCGGCCGATGGCTTCAACGTCATGCCCGCGGTGCTGCCCTCCGGGCTGGACCGCTTCGTCGACCGGGTCGTCCCGATCCTGCAGGAGCGCGGGCTCTTCCGCACCGAGTACACCGAGACCACGCTGCGCGGCCACTACGGCCTCGACCGCCCGGCCAACCAGTACGACGCCGCGGATCCGCTCGCGGCCGCGCGGTGATCCCGCAGAATGGGGAAGTGGTTACCTCAGCGAACGAACCGGGCGGCGACTGGGTCCGCTATCTGATCCGCCGCTGCCTGGCGCACCCGCGGGCCGTTGCGGGCGCGGCCGCGGGCGCCGCCGGTGCCGCGCTGCTCACCGCGGGCCTGCCGCTCATCGTGCGGCACGTGGTCGACGACCTCACCGTCACCGCGGACTCGGTACTGCCGTGGGCACTGCTGCTGCTCGGGCTGGGGCTGCTGCGCTTCGGCGCCTCGTTCCTGCGCCGGGTGACCTCCTCGCAGCTCTCGCTCGGGGTGCAGCACGACCTGCGCGGCGACCTCTTCGCGGCGCTGCTGCGGCTGGACGGCCGGGCCCAGGGCGAGCTGCGCACCGGCCAGGTGGTGAGCCGGGCGATCACCGACGTCACCCTGATCCAGATGTTCCTGCAGCTCATCCCGATCGTCACCGGCAATGTGCTGCTGCTGATCGCGGCGCTGGCGCTGATGACGGTCATGTCGCCCGCGCTCACCGTGGTCGCGCTGCTGGTGATCCCGGCGCTGTGGATCCTCACCCGGCGCAGCCAGCGCCAGCTCTTCCCGGCGAACTGGGACGCGCAGGCCAAGGCCGCCGAGGTCGCCATCCGGGTGGAGGCCGCGGTCGCCGGGGTGCGGGTGGTCAAGGGGTTCGGGCAGGAGCGGCGCGAGCTGGACGGGCTGGCCGGGGATGCCCGCGAGCTCTACCGCTCCCGGCTCCGGGTCACCCGGATCACCAGCCGGTTCACCCCGGCCGTGCAGTCGGTGCCCGCCATCGGCCAGGCACTGATCCTGGTACTCGGCGGCGTGCTGGCGCTGAACGCCTCGGTCAGCCTCGGCACCTTCCTGGCCTTCATGACCTACCTCGGTTCGTTCGTCGCGCCGATCCGGCAGTTCGCCATGCTGCTCACCGTGAGCCAGCAGGGGCGGGCCGCGCTGGACCGGGTGCGCGAGGTGATCGAGGCGGAGCCGTCTCCCGCATTCGCGGCGGCGCCCGCCGGCACGGCACCGGCCGCCATCGCGGCGGAGTTCACCGGCGCGCGACCAGCCACCGCCGCGGCGGAGCCATCCGGTGCGGCGACGGCGGCCGCCGCGCGGGCATCTGCCGCCGCGGGAACGGCGTCGCGCGCCGGAGGGCATGGTGCCACCGCGCCGCCCGGCCTCGGGTTCCACGGTGTGACAGTGGAGTTCGGCTCCACCACGGTGCTGGACGGGCTCGACCTCACCGTCGCGCCGGGCGAGACGGTGGCGATCGCGGGCGGTGCGGGCAGCGGCAAATCCACGCTGGCGCAGCTGCTCCCGCGGCTCCTCGACCCGGACGCGGGCAGCGTCACCATCGGCGGCACCGACATCCGCGAGCTGCCCGACCCCCGCGCGCAGGTCGCGATGGTCTTCGAGGACACCCACCTGGTGGCGGGCACGGTGCGCGCCAATGTCGCCTACGGCGTGCCGGACGCCACCGACGACGCCGTCCGACACGCGCTGCACCTGGCCGCCGCCGACGAGTTCGTCGCCGCGCTGCCGCAGGGGCTCGACACCAGGATCGGCGAGCGCGGCCAGCGGCTCTCCGGCGGGCAGCGGCAGCGCATCGCACTGGCCCGCGCCCTGCTCACCGCGGCGCCGGTGCTGGTCCTCGACGACGCCACCTCCGCCATCGACGCCAGGGTGGAGGAGCGGATCTTCCAGCGCATCGCCGCCGAGGTCGGCGGCCGCACCACGCTGGTGGTCGCGCACCGCATGTCCACCCTCGCCCTGGCCGACCGGGTCGCGGTGCTGGACGGCGGCCGCGTCGCCGAGCTGGGCACCCTGGCGCAGCTGCGCGGGTCCGGCGAGCTGTTCCGCGCGCTCTTCACCCCGCCGGACGTCACCGAGATCGCCGCCGAGCCGCCCGCGAGCGCCGCGCGCTCGGCGACCGCGCCGCTCTGGATCGAACCGGCCGACAGCGCCGACGACGACCGCGCCATGGAGCAGGCGGCCGCCGCCTTCTCCCAGCGCGCCGCGGGCGCGCCCGCCGGGCTCGGCCGCGGCGGCGCGGGCGGCGGCATGATGACCGCCGCCCCGCCCAGCGGCGACGTCCGCGCGCAGATCGACGCCCTGCCCCCGGTCGCGGGCGAGCCGGAGGTGCCCGACTCCTTCGCCCGCACCCCCGACCCGGAGTTCGGCGCCGCCCGGCTGCTGCGCCCGTTCGCCGCCCCGCTGCTGGCCGGGCTCGGGCTGGTGGCGCTGGACGCGCTGGCCCAGATCCTGATCCCGGTGCTGGTGCGGTACGGCATCGACCACGGCGTGCTGGCGGGCGCCCGCGACGTCGTGCTGCTCGCGGCCGCCGCGGCGCTGGTCGTCTGCCTGCTGGACTGGGCGATCGGCGTCGGGCAGCTGCGGGTGATGGGCCGGGCGGGAGAGCGGCTGCTCTACGGCCTGCGCGTGAAGACCTTCGCGCACCTGCAGCGGCTCGGGCTGCAGTACTACGAGCGCGAACTCGGCGGCCGGATCATGACCAGGATGACCACCGACGTGGACGGCCTCTCCGCCTTCCTGCAGACCGGGCTGGCCACCGCGCTCACCAGCACGCTCACCGTCGCCGGAGTGGTGATCGCCATGCTGTTGATCGAACCGCGCCTGGCGCTGGTGGTGCTGGCGCTGCTGCCGGTCCTCGTGCTCTCCACCGCGGTCTTCCGCAGGCTCTCGGTACCCGCCTACGTGCTGGCCAGGGAGCGGGTCTCGGCGGTGAACGCCTACCTGCAGGAGAACGTCGACACCATCGCGGTGACCCAGGCCTACCGCAGGGAGCCGCACAACCGGGCCGAGTTCGAGCGGCGCTCCTGGTCCTACCGGAACGCGCGGCTGCGCAGCCAGTACCTGATGGCGGTGTTCTTCCCGTTCATCGAGCTGGTGTCGGTGCTCGCCACCGCCGCGGTGCTCGCGGTCGGCGTGCACGACGTGCGCGAGGGCGTGCTCACCGCGGGCACCCTGATCGCCTTCCTGCTCTACATCGACCTGCTCTTCACCCCGATCCAGCAGCTGTCGCAGGTCTTCGACAGCTACCAGCAGGCGGTGGTCGGCGTCGACCGGCTCGGCGAACTGCTGCGCACCCCGGTCGCCACCCCGGAGGCCGCGGACGCGGTGCCGGTCGAGCGGCTGGCGGGCCGGATCGAGCTGCGCGACGTCGCCTTCGCCTACCACCCCGACACCCCCGACGTACTCTCCGGCGTCCGGCTGAGCATCGCCGCCGGGCAGAAGGTGGCGCTGGTCGGCGAGACCGGCGCCGGGAAGTCCACGCTGGTGAAGCTGCTCGCCCGGTTCTACGACCCGACCGCGGGCACGGTGCTGATCGACGGCGTCGACCTGCGCCGCTACCGGCTCGCCGACTTCCGCGCCCGGCTCGGCATCGTGCCGCAGGAGCCGTTCCTCTTCGGCGACACCGTGCGCGCCGCCATCGCCTACGGCCGCCCCGGCGCCGAACCCGCCGAGATCGAGTGGGCCGCCCGCGCCGTCGGCGCGCACGAGATGATCGCCGGGCTCGAACACGGCTACCACCACCCGATCGGCCCCAACGGCCGCGCGCTCTCGGCCGGTCAGCGCCAGCTGCTCGCGCTGGCGCGGGCGCAGCTCGTCGAGCCGGACATCCTCATCCTGGACGAGGCCACCGCCTCGCTCGACCTCGCCACCGAGGCCAGGGTGCGCGCCGCCGTCGACGTCCTCACCGCGGGGCGCACCACCCTGGTCGTCGCGCACCGCCTCGCCACCGCCGCCGACGCCGACCTCATCGTCGTGGTCCGCGGCGGGCGGATCGAGCAGACCGGGACGCACGCCGAGCTGCTCGCCGTCGACGGCACCTACCGGGAGCTGTGGGCGGCCTACGTCGGCGACGGCGCCGCGGCGCCGCAGCCGTGACCCGTCAGAAGGGCGGGTTGTCGGCGGCCTCGGCGGCGGCGTCGAGCAGGGCGAGCACCTCGGCCGCGCGCGGCGCGGTGCCGGCCACCAGGTTCTCCGGTTCGGCCTCGACCCGGCGGATGATGCCGGCGTAGATGGCGGCGATCTTCCAGATGCCGAGCACGTACCAGAAGCGCAGGGCGGTGCGATCGCGGCCGGTGGCGTCGAGGTAGAGCTCGGCGAGGCCGGCGCGGTTCGGCATGCCGGGCAGCGGGGGCAGGCCGAGGCCGAAGGTGGGCAGCTCGGGGTCGGGCCAGAAGGCGAGGGCGTACCCGATGTCGGCGAGCGGGTCGCCGAGGGTGGAGAGCTCCCAGTCCAGCGCGGCGACCACGGTGCCGTCGTCCGGCGCGGTGATCACGTTGCGCAGGTGGAAGTCGCCGTGCACCAGCCGCAGCTCCTGCTGCTCCGGGATGGTCGCGGCCAGCCGCTCGGTAATGGCGTCGAAGGGGGCGCTGTCGCCGGTCCAGCTCTCCCGCCACTGCCTGGTCCAGCGCTTGAGCTGGCGCTGCGCGTACGGGCCGTGCCCGGCGAGGCCGGTGAGCCCGGTGGCCGCCAGGTCGACGGCGTGCACCCGGGCCAGCACCGCCATCATGGAGGCCGCGAGCGCGCTCCTGCGCTCCGGGCCCATGGTCTCCAGCACGGCGGGCTCGTCGATCACCACGCCGGGCACGAACTCCATGAGCACCGCGGTGCTGTCGGTGACCGCGCCGGGGTCGGCGACGCCGAGGATGCGCGGCACCGGGACGTCGGTCGGCTCCAGCGCGCGCAGGATGCCCGCCTCCCGGCCGACGTCGTGCGCCGACTGCAGCAGCGTGCCCAGCGGCGGCCTGCGCAGGATCCAGCGGTGCTCCGCCTCGTCGCGGACCAGGAAGGTCAGGTTGGACTGCCCGAATCCGATGCGCTGCAGCGAGATCGCGCCGGTGCGGTCGATGCCGAGCCGATCCAGCCAGGCGGTGAGGGCAGCGTGGTCGATGGCGGAGCTGTTCAACGGCGGGTCCTTCGCGTTCCGGGGCGAAGGCCAAGCGTACGACAGCGGCTAATGGTTGTTAGCCTGATCGGGACCGATTCATTGACTGCCAGGAGGTCGGAGTGGCCGGCGTACTCGATTTGTTCAGCCTGCGCGGCAAGGTGGCCGTGGTGACCGGCGCCTCGTCCGGGCTCGGCGTTGCCTTCGCCCGCGCGCTCGCCGAGGCGGGCGCCGACGTGGTGCTCGCCGCCCGCCGGGTGGACCGGCTGAAGGAGACCGCGCTGCTGGTCGAGCAGGCCGGGCAGCGCGCGCTCGCGGTGCAGCTCGACGTGGCGAACCCGGAGGACGCCAAGGCGGTCGCCGAGGCGGCGGTGCGCGAGTTCGGCCGGATCGACGTGCTGGTCAACAACGCGGGCATCGGCACCGCGGTGCCCGCGCTGCGCGAAACCCCCGAGCAGTTCACCCAGGTCATCGACGTGAACCTGAACGGCTGCTACTGGATGGCGCAGGCCTGCGCCGCCGTCATGGAGCCGGGCAGCAGCATCGTCAACATCTCCAGCGTGCTCGGGCTCACCACCGCCGGGCTGCCGCAGGCCGCCTACGCCGCGAGCAAGGCCGGGCTGATCGGGCTCACCCGCGACCTGGCCCAGCAGTGGAGCGGCCGCCGCGGCATCCGGGTGAACGCGATCGCCCCCGGCTTCTTCACCTCGGAGATGACCGACCAGTACAAGGACGGCTACCTGGAGAGCCAGATCGGCCGGGTGCTGGTGAACCGGCTCGGCGACCCGGCCGAGCTGGCCGCGGCGGTGGTCTTCCTGGCCGGGGCCGCGGGCGGCTACGTCACCGGGCAGACGCTCGCCGTCGACGGCGGCTTCACCGTCACCTGATCAGACCGCGCCGACCAGCCGCAGCGCGAAGTCGGCGTACTGCCAGACGATCTCGTTCTCGCTGAACTCGCCGTCGTCCCGGAACCAGGTGGCGACGCCCATGCCGAGGTCGAGCACCGCGTAGGAGGCGACGCGGGTGGACGTCACCCGGAACACCCCGGCGGCCACCCCGTCCGCGATCAGCGCGCGGAACTGCTGCTCGTACTCGGCGCGCCGGGCCAGCACCGCCGAGCGGTGCGGCTCGGTGAGGCTGCGGATCTCCCGGTTCCCGACGAACGCCTCCGCGCGGTGCCTGGCGTGGTAGCGCACGTGCGCCTCCACCGCCCGGCGCAGCCGCTCGGTCGGGTCGGCGGTGCCCGCGACGGCACGCCGGTGCGCGTCCTGCAGCGCGTCCATGATGCCGTCCATGATCTCGGCGAGCAGCTCCTGTTTGGAGGCGACGTGCTTGTACAGGCTGGGCCCGCGGATGCCGACCAGCGCGCCGATCTCGCTCATGGTGGTGGCCGGGTACCCCTGGCGCATGAACAGCTCCAGCGCGGCCCGGCGGATGGCGGCCGGGCGCGCCGACGCGGTGCTCGTCATCCCGGCTCCCTCCTCGCGGCTAATTCATCGTAGCCAGGAGAGCGCGCTCGGCGCGCCCGCAGGCCGCCTCAGCGCACGCCGCGCAGCAGCCTGCCCGGCCGCGCACCGGTGTCGGCGCCGTCGCGCCGGGTGACCACGCCGTGCACGACGGTGGCGCGGTCACCGCGGTGCTCGACCTGCCCGGCGCCCCGCGGAACCCGCTGATCACACCGGGACAGGCGCGGAGACTCGTGGGGACCGTCGAGCGCAGCGCCGTCCGCCGCCCCGACGAACCAGCGGTCACCCGACCGGGAAATTGGCGCGGATGACGCCGCGCGGGTCGCGGTCCTTCTTGACCTGTCGGAGCCGCGCCAGGGTGGCCGGGTCGAAGGCGAGTTCAGCGGATTCACCCGGCGCCAGGAAGGTGTACGGCTTGGCGCCGGTGAGCTGTGGGCCGAGCCGGTCGACGATGGCGCCGAACCGGCTCCGGATCGCATCGAGCAGGTGCGGCAGGCCGAGCCCGAGCAGATACAGCGCGTAGGGCTCGCGCACCGGTCCGCGTGCGCCACAGTCGGGGCGGGGCTCGGCCAGTGCGCCGCCGAGGCCGCGCAGCTGGATGTTGAGCAGTGGTGCCACCGGCGCCGCGATGAGCGTCTCGACCACCGCGCCATCGAGATCGGTGAGCAGTTCGCCGCGGGAGAGCGAGGGGCTCGGCTCGGTGGGTTCGGCGGTGATCGTGCCGATCCGGTCGGGTGTCAGCACTCCGCGGGTATCGGCGAGGACGCCGCCGAGCGTGTCGAGGCGGGCGGTGAGTTCCCGGCCCTGCTCCGGTTCGCCCAGGTAGGCGAAGTCGATCGCGACGGTCGGCTCGGCGCCGGGGATCTGGTAGCGCTGCAACCAGAGCGTGAGTTCGGCGGGGGCGTCCTCGGTGAGCTCGGTGAACAGGTCGAAGGCCGCCCGGGCCTTGTCGGCGGCCCACATCACCCGCCCGCCGTAGAGCCGCGGCAGCGGGAACAGCTCGAACTCGATCGCGGTGACGACCGCGAAATCGCCGCCACCACCACGCAGTGCCCAGAACAGCTCCGGGTCGGAGTCCGCGGTGACCCGGCTCGCCGTGCCGTCGGCGGCGACGATGTCGACCGCGCGCACGGCGTCCGCGGCCCAGCCGAAGGTGCGGGCGAACCAGCCGAACCCGCCGCCCAGGGTGTAGCCGGCTACCCCGACCACCGGGTTGCTCCCGGCGAGCCCGGTCAGCCCGTGCGCGGCCGCGGCGGCCTGCACCGCACCCCACTGCACGCCGGCGCCGACCCGCGCCACCCGGCGTTCGGGGTCGATCGCGATGTGGTTCAGCGCGGCGGTCCGCAGCAGGATCGCGCCGTCGGTGTCGCCGGTCGCGCCGTGCCCGGTCGGCTGCGTCACGACCTGCCTGCCCGCGACCCCGGCATAGCGCAGCACCGCCGCGATGTCGTCGGCGTCCGCGACCTCGACGACCGCGTCCACCGCGGGCGGCACCGCGGTGTTCCACGGCCGCGCGGCCGCCTCGAAACCGGCGTCCCCCGCCGCCAGCACGCCGCCGCGGGTCATGCCGCGCAATTCCTCGATCCCCATTGCCCCGTCCTTCGTTCGCCGTTCTCGGTGTCGGAGGAAGGACGACGCGGGGGTGTGCCGGTGTGACACGCGGGTCAGCGGGCGAGCAGGGCCCAGAGATGGGCGAGGTGCTCGGCCATGTCGACCTCGGGGTCGTAGAGCCACTGCACCTGCAGCCCGTCCAGTAGCGCGACCGCCAGCACCGCGAAGCGGTCGGGGTCGAGGTCGGCGCGCAGCTGCCCGTCGCGCTGGAGTTCGCCGACCGCGTCCGCGATCAGCTGCCGGATCTCCCGATAGCGGTCCCGGAAGTGCGGGTGCGCGGGGTGCTCCGGGCGCACCGCCTCGGCGGAGAACCGGGTGTACAGCTCGACCAGCCCGGGTACCTCGGCATTGTGCCGGATCAGGCGGACCAGCCCGGCGGGCAGCTCGGGCGGGGCGTCCGGGGCGAGGAAGGCCGCGCGGTCGGCGGCGTCGCGGCGCGCCAGGATGGCGGTGAAGAGCTCCTCCTTGCTGCCGAAGTAGTGCAGCAGCCCGGTCTGGCTCAGGCCGACCGCGTCGGCGAGCTCCCTGACCGTTGTCCGGCCGTACCCGACCCGGGCGACCAGCTCCAGCGCGGTTTCCAGGATCTCCTCGCGCTTGGCGATTCCCTTCGAATACGAGCCGCGCCGGGTCACGCCGTGACTGTACTCGGCGGGCCTTGCCCGTGAAAACCGAATGGCATACTGTTTTTAGTACCCCGACCCCGAGGAGTCTCGATGGCGAGCGATATCAGCGATCTGTCCCCGGCCGAGCGCGCGGCGCTCGGCAGCGGCGCGGACTTCTGGACCACGAAGGCGATCGGGCCGGTCGGGTCGCTGGTGCTCACCGACGGGCCGCACGGGGTGCGCAGGCAGACCGGGGCGACCGACCACCTTGGGTTGTCCGGGAGCGAGCCCGCCACCTGCTTCCCGCCCGCGGTCGGGCTGGCGCAGAGCTGGGATCCGGCGCTGGTGCGGCGGGTCGGGGAGGCGCTGGGGCGGGAGGCGCGGGCGCTCGGGGTGGATGTGCTGCTCGGGCCCGGGGTGAACATCAAGCGGGATCCACGCGGGGGCCGGAACTTCGAGTACTACTCGGAGGATCCGTACCTGACCGGGCGGCTCGGCGCGGCCTGGGTGGACGGCGTGCAGAGCGCGGGGGTCGGGGCCTCGCTCAAGCACTTCGCGGCCAACAATGCCGAGCACGACCGGATGCGGTCCAGCTCCGATATCGATCCGCGGCCGCTGCGCGAGATCTACCTGCGGGCCTTCTCGCACATCGTGCGCACGGCCCGGCCGTGGACGGTCATGTGCTCCTACAACCGCATCAACGGCGTGCCTGCGGCGCACAACCGCTGGCTGCTCACCGAGCTGCTGCGCGGGGAGTGGGGGTTCGACGGAGTCGTGGTGAGCGACTGGGGCGCGGTGTCGGACCGGGCCGCGTCGGTCGCCGCCGGATTGGATCTGACCATGCCCGGCGGCGCCGGTGCCGGGGACGAGGCGGTGGTCGCCGCGGTCGAAGCGGGCGCGTTGTCCGCCGCGGCGGTGGATACCGCCGCCGCGAACGTGGCCGCGCTGGTCGCCCGGGTGCGCGTGGCGCAGGAGCAGGCCGCGGGGGTGGTCGCCGGCGGCGACCGGCGTATCGACGCGGATCGCGCCGAGCCGGGATCACCGAGTGTCGGGGCCGTGCCGGGATCACCGGCCGCCGAAGGCGCGGGGACCGCGCCGCTCGCCGACGAGCACCACCGCCTGGCCCGCGAGACCGCCGCCCGCTGCATCGTCCTGCTGCAGAACGACCGCGATGTCCTCCCGCTCACCCCCGGCCGCTCGATCGCCGTCCTCGGCACCTTCGCCACCGAACCCCGCTACCAGGGCGGCGGCAGCTCGCACGTCACCCCGACCCGCCTGGACACCCCACTCGACGAGATCCGCGCCCTGGCGGGCGGCGCCACCGTCACCCACCGCGACGGCACCGACCGCCATGCGGCGGTCGCCGCGGCCGCCGATGCCGATGTGGCCGTCCTCTTCCTCGGCCTCGCCGCCGACCAGGAATCCGAGGGCTTCGACCGCGACCACATCGAACTCCCCGCCGACCAGCTCGAACTGCTGACCGCGGTGGTCCACGTCCAGCCGGACACCGTCGTGGTCCTCGCCCACGGCGGCGTGCTCCGCCTCGAGCCGGTCGCCTGCCTGGCCCCGGCCGTCCTGGACGGCGGGCTGCTCGGCCAGGCGGGCGGCGGGGCCGTCGCCGATGTCCTGTTCGGCGTCGTGAACCCGTCCGGCAGGCTCGCCGAGACCGTCCCGGTCCGGCTCCGGGACACCCCGGCCTACCTGAACTTCCCCGGCGAGAACTCGCACGTCCGCTACGGCGAGGGAATCTTCGTCGGCTACCGCTGGTACGACGCCCGCGACATGGACGTCTGCTACCCCTTCGGCCACGGCCTCTCCTACACCACCTTCGGCTACGGCGGCCTGACCGCCGAGCCCGCGGGCGACGGGCTCACCGCGCGGCTCACCGTGACCAACACCGGCACCAGGACCGGCCGCGAGGTCGTGCAGCTCTACGCCGGGCTCCCGGAGTCGCAGGTCCAGCGCCCGGTGCGGGCCCTGGTCGGCTCCGCAGTCACCGCCGAGCTGGAACCCGGTGCGAGCGAACAGGTCACCATCGAGGTGACGCGCGAAGACCTCGCCTACTGGGAGACCCGCACCGAATCCTGGGTGGTCGAACCCGGCCGCTACCGCCTCTGGGCCTGCGCCTCCAGCCGCGACCTGCGCGCGGAGACCGACCTCGACCTCCGCGGCGACGTCGTGCGCATCCCGATCACCATGGACTCCACCCTGGGCGAGGCACTCGCCGACCCGAAAGCAGCGGCCGCGCTGGCAGAGGTCTTCGGCGGCATGGCCGAGAGCATGGGCGACGGCAGCGCCATGGGCATGGACATGATGCGCATGATCGCCTCCATCCCCCTGAACCGCCTCACCGGCTTCGGCATGGACCCGGACAAGCTCCGCAGCGCGCTCGCTAACGCCGGCGACTGAGCGGTCCGGCTGTATCTGGAGTCGGATCCGAAGCCGACGATCCGCAAACTAGCCCAGCAGCTGGGCGTGCACCACGAAGCACTGCGGAACTGGATCCACCAAGCCGATGCCGACCAACGACCTCAACCCGCTGCCGATGATCTGGCCGAGGAGAACAAGCGGCTGCACAAGCAGGTCGCCGAGCTGGAGCGAGTCAACGACATCTTGCGTTCGGCGAGTGCGTATTTCGCCTCGGAGCTCGGCCAGACCCGGATGTGATCGTGCGCTTCGTCGAAGCCAGCCCGCACCCGGTCGAGCTCGTATTGCGGGTCCTCGGTATCGCTTCCTCGACCTACTACCGGTAGCGCAAACGCGCGGTGCAGCCGTCGGCGCGACAGCTCGCCGACGAGAAGTTGCTGGCCGAGATCGTCGATATCCATACCAGCTCCGGCGGCACCTACGGATCTACGCGATGCCGGCCCGCCGCGGGCTCGGGGTCGGACGCAAACGAGTGGAGCGGGTGATGCGCGGCGCCGGGCTGCAGGGCGCGTTCCTGCGCAAACGGTAGCGGATCGCCTCCACACGGTCGGATCCCCGGGCCGCGCCGGCCCCGGACCTGGTCGAGCGCGTCTTCACCACCTACCGCCCCGACAAGCCCTGGGTCGCCGACGCCACCCGCATCCCGCGCGGTCAGGGCGCGTTCTGGCCGGCCGCGGTCCGCGACGCGTTCTCGAACCGGATCGTGGGTTGGAAGACCTCGGACCGCTGCGACACCCACCTGGTCCCCTGTGCCCTGGAATACGCGGGCTGGAGCCGCGACGTCCGCGATGGCGGCCTGGTCCATCACAGCGACCGCGGCTCGACCTACACCGCGTTCCGCTTCGCTAATCGGTGGGCCGACAATGGAATCGCACAGTCGATGGGCTCGGTCGGTGACAGCTACGACAACGCCCTCATGGAGAACTTCTTCTCCCCACTGAAGACCGAACTGGTTTATCGGCGCAGCTGGCGGATCAGGGAAGAAGCCGAGAACGCTCTGTTCGCCTCTCGACGGCTGGTGCAACACCCAACGCATCCAGAAGAAACTCGGCTGGCGGTCACCCGACGAGTTCGAGGCCGTCCAACATCACCCGGTCCCGGCCGGAACCTGATATCCCCGCCCTCCAGCAAGCGGGGGAACCTCAGCTCGCTGCTCGCTCCTGTCCACCGCGCCCGCACTGCAACGGTCACGCACTCACTCGGCCGTCCTGGGCTGTGCCGGGCTCGTCGGTGTCGGCGCGGAGCTGGTCGCGCTCGGCGGTCAGCGCCGCGTTGTCGTCCTCCAGCTCCAGGATCCGGCCGATCCCGGCCAGGTTGACGCCCTGGCTGCTCAACTGCGCGATCCGCCGCAGCCGAGCGAGGTCGTCACCGCTGTAGCGGCGGGTGCCGCCGGGGCTGCGCGCCGGGGTGATGAGCCCGTGCTGTTCGTAGAGCCGCAGGGTCTGGACCGC
>NZ_JBHVAK010000080.1:0-23344 GCF_042667085.1 Nocardia sp. NPDC057353 | reverse complement strand
CGGTCGGGTGGGGCGCCTGCGGCGGGGCGGGTGTCGCCGGAGGCGATCGTGCCGGGGTCGGGGGGCTGGGGCACCGCGCCCGGCGTCCTCGCCGCTTCCGCGCCGGTGCCCGCGCCGCTGCTCCCGGCGGCGCCGGAGGGGTTGCCGCTCGAGCAGGCGGTGCAGACGCCGACGCCCGCCGCGGTGCCGGAGCCGATGATCACCATTCCCGGGCTGCCGCCCATCCCGTGCGGCATCTTCTGCCCGCCGCCTCCGCCGCCCCCCGTCGAGCCGGGCGAGCCGGGGCCGCGCGCCGAGGCGCTGCCCGGCCAGGCGCCGGTGCCCGCGCCCGCGCCGCAGCAGGCGGCGCCGCAGGGTATGCCGCTGGAGACGCAGCCCGAACCGGCGCAGCCGGAGTCCGCGCCGCTGGAGTTCGGCCCGGATGGACAGCCGGTGGCCCCCGCGCCGGACCCGGCCACCCCGCCGCCGCCCGGGCTCGTCCTGCCCTTCGGCATCACCATCCCGCTGCCGCCGCCGCCCGCCCCCGCCCCGTGATCGCCCGTTACCGGCCCCACGATCAGCTGGATGTTCCCTGCAGGCGCTGAGCGGTCGAAGTGTCCGCTGGGGCCCATGATCGGCCTTCGAGGCGCGCTCGGCGTTCTTCGGTCAGCCGGCCGGGGCCAGGGTCCGCAGCCGGGCCAGGACGAGGTCGGCAACGGCCGCCATCCCGGCCGCCGTGGGGTGGCACGGGGTGCCGTGCGCGGGGCGGCCCGGCACCGGGACGAAGAAGTCCGCGGTCCACGGCACCGCCGAGCCGGGGGCGTGCGCGAGGCTGGGGGTGCGGACGTCGACCAGGTGCGCTCCCGCCCGGTCCGCGGCTGCCGCGGTGCGCGCGGCGAGCGACTCCGCCAGGTACCGGTAGTGCCGGTCGGTGGCGGGTTCGCCGGGGCGGGGCGGGCCGAGCACCGACAGGTAGTTCACCACCAGCAGCCGCGCGTCCGGTGCCTGCTCGCGCACCGTGCCGAACACCCGGCACAGCCGCTCCTCGATGCCGCCGAGCGCGCGGCCGGTGGCGGCCTCGTCGGCGGAGCGGCGGGCGGCGGGCAGCAGCCGCACCGGCGACGGCATCCGGCGGGCGATGAGGAAGGCCGTCAGCCCGATGTCGTTGCCGCCGATGGTCACCGTCACCAGCTCGGTGTCCGGGGTGACGGCGGCGCGCTGCGGCGGGCTGCCGTACTGCCGCTCGTGCAGGATGTGCGCGCAGGTCGCGCCGGAGCTGGTGACGTCGGTGAGCCGCAACCCGGCCGCGGCCGCGATCAGGTGCGGGTAGTTGCGGGCGGAGCGGCCCGCGGCGCGCACCGAGCCCGCGGCGCGCGGGGGGATGCCGGGGCCGGAGGCGAACGAGCTGCCGAGTGCCACGTAGCGGCGGCCGCGCCAGGGCGCGAGCGCATCGGCGATCCGGTCGTCGGAGAGCTGCGCCATGCTCACCGCCCCGGCCCGGCGGTGGCCGCGCGAGCGCGGGCGGCGGTGCGCGGAACTGCTCCGGGCACCGCGGTCGAACGGGGCCGATCGCTCATCGGCGGCTCTCCTCGCGCCAGGCGCCGGAACTCCCCGGACCGGCGTCCGTCCTGCCACTCTAACCGGCGGTTCGATCTCCGCTACCAGCGGGAGCGGCGGAAACCGCCCTCGGTGTCCAGGACCTGGCCCACCATCCAGCGGCCCTCGTCGGAGATCAGCCAGGCGATGAGCCGGGCCGGATCGTCCGGTTCACCCGCCCGGCCGCGCGGGAAGGCGGCGTGCACCGCGGCGACGAACGCGGGGTCGAGGTCGGTGCTGTCGAGCGCGAGGTACCCGGTGTCGACCGGGCCCGGATTGACCGTGTTGAGCAGGATGCCGCGCTCGATGAGCTCCGCGGCCACCGTCGGGGTGAGCCCGGCCAGCACCGATTTCGCGGCGGCGTAGGCGATCTCGCCCGGCATCGGGCCGAGGTGCTGCCCGGAGGTCAGCCAGATCACCCGGCCGCGGTCGGGTACCGGGCCGTGCTCCGGCCGGTACTGCCTGGCGAAGGCCTGGGTGAGCAGTAGCACCGAGCGGGCGTCGACCGCCCAGTGGCCGTCCAGCATGGCGGCGTCCACCTCGAGCAGCGTGCCGTCGCCGCCGCTGCGGGCGTGGTTGGCGACCAGGATGTCGAGGTGGCCGAACTCGGCCACGGCATCGTCGATCACGTGCTGCGCGGCATCGGGGTCGGCGAGGTCGATGCCGCGGTCGACCACCGCGGTGGCGGTGCCGAGCTCGGCGCGCAGCGCGTCGACGTCGTCGGCGCCCCACGGCTGCCGCTCGTCGTGCGGGCGCCAGTGCGTGAGGTAGAGCGCGGCGCCGCGTTCGGCGAGCCGCCGGGCGACGGCGAAGCCGATGCCCGCGCGGCGGCCGACGCCGGTGACGACGGCGACGCGGCCGGTGAGGTCGGGGTTGGGAGCCATGGCCCCATCGGAACCCGCGGCGTCGGCCACGGGCAACCGGATTTCCCGGTTCGCGGCGGCACTCGGCGGCCGAGCCCGGTAGCGGCCGGTCGAGCGGGCGCGGCCCGGCGATCCCGGGCCGCTGGTCGGTATCGGCGCGCTGAGTGAACTCGCGCCGGTCCACGACCGGGCCCGGTGGCGCGACGGCCGAAAACCGCGCGACCGGAATCGGTTCGGCGGGCTAGGTTCGGCGGGTGCGCGCGATCGGAACCGAGGGGCAGCGGGCCGCGGCGGCGGCCGGGGTGACGGTCCTGCTGTGGGCGTCGGCCTTCGTCTTCATCCGGGCGGCGGGCGAGCACTTCTCGCCGGGGGCGCTCGCGCTCGGCAGGCTGCTCTCCGGCGCGGTCACGCTGGTGCTGATCCTGCTGGTGGTGGGCGACGGAATGCCGCCGCGCGCGGCCCGGCGCCCGATCGCGATCACCGGGGTGCTCTGGTTCGGCGTCTACATGGTGGCGCTGAACTGGAGCGAGGAGTACGTGGACGCGGGCACCGCGGCCATGGTGGTGAACATCGGGCCGGTGCTGATCGCGCTGCTCGGCGGGGTGCTGCTGGGGGAGGGGTTCCCGCGCAGGCTGCTGGCCGGGATCGCGGTCTCGCTCACGGGCGCGATGGTGGTCGGGCTCGGGAACGCGCAGGGCGGCGCGGCGGCCGGGGTGCTGCTCGCGGTGCTCGCCGCGACCACGTGGGCGATCTCCACCGTCGTCCAGAAGCCCGCGCTGGCCGTTGCCTCCGCGCTGCAGGTGACGACCGGCGGCTGCCTGGTCGGCGCGCTCGCCTGCCTCCCGTTCGCCGGGCAGTTGGTGCGCGAGGTCGTCGCGGCGCCCGCCGCCGCCACACTGAGCGTGCTGTACCTGGGGGTCTTCCCGACCGCGCTGGCCTTCACCACCTGGGCCTACGCCCTGGCCAGGACCACGGCCGGGCGGATGGGGGTGACCACCTACGCGGTCCCGGCGCTGGTCGTGCTCGGCTCCTGGCTCGCGCTCGGCGAGGTGCCGCGCCCGCTCGCGCTGCTCGGCGGGGTGCTGTGTCTGGCCGGGGTGGCGGTGGCGCGGAGCGGCCGCGGAACGCGAAACGGCCCGGCGGTCGAGGCCGCCGGGCCGTCCGAGGCGCGGAAGGATCAGACCGGGACGCCGCCGTAGGTGCGGCGGTGCCGCGCCTCCAGGAAGGAGAGCAGCCCGAAGGCGATCAGCCCCAGCGCGATCAGGATGAGCAGCCAGGGGCCGAAGGGGGTGCCCGCGAAGTCGCGCAGCACGCCGTCGATCCCCTCGACCTGCGCCGGGTCGTAGTTCAGCGCGGCGACCAGCGCGGCGAGGCCGATGGCGGCGACAACGGCGCCGCGGGCGATGTACCCCGCCCGCCCCAGCCAGATCGCGGCGGTCCGCGAACCGCGGGTCATCCAGCCCATGCGCAGGTCGTCGGTGAAGTGCAGCCGGGCGCCGCGCACGATGAGCAGCAGCCCGAAGGCGAGGATCGCGATGCCGAGCAGCGCGACCACGACCTGGCCGCCGGGCCAGGCCAGGATGCGGGTGGTGAAGTCGCGCGCCACCACGTCGCTCGGCTCCGGCAGCCTGCCGTTCACGACGAAGCGCAGGGTGAAGAAGAAGGCGAGGGCGTAGAAGACGCCCGCCACCGCGGCGTAGGCGCGGTGCCCGCCGGAGACCGTGCGCCCGGCCGTGGCCACCTGCACGAAGCGCCACACCGCCAGCGCGGCGAAGCCGAAGACCAGCACGAACAGCAGCAGGTAGCCCAGCGGCTGCTCGGCGAGCGCGGCCAGCGCGCCGACCTCGTTGGCCGAGCGCTCGGCGGTGCCCACCGCGAGCATGAAGGCGAGGATGCCGAGCACGATGTAGGCGATGCCGCGGGCCACGAAGCCGAAGCGGGCGACCGACTCCAGGCCGCGGCTGCTGCTCGCGGTGCCGCGGCCGCGGGCGCCGCCACCGCCGCCCCGGCGCCACGAGCGCCTGCCGGTGGGCCGGTTCGCGCCCCGGCGCCATCCGCTCGCTCGATCGCGGCGGCGATACCGATATCCGTTGGCACGCTGGAACATGCTGAGCTCCTTCACTGTCCTGTGCTGCGGGGCATGCCCAGTTCCGCGCCGGTGACACGAAGTGCCGCGTACCCGACATCCGTTGCGGCGCATCGATAACTGTCGGACCCGGGCGAAAACCCCTGCTGTGCTGCGCCGCAACCGCTCGGCGACCGTGCGCGGCCCGCTGTGCAAGCCCCGTGGACGGCGCCGCCCGTCCGGCGTGTCGGCGGTGTGGCAGAGTGTGCGCAGGCGCTCGATCCCGGTGGCGCGGTTTCTGCGAGTCGAGAGCTTGGACGACGACATGAATGCCCGTGCCACGGGGACCACCCGGCTGACCGTGGAGACCTGGTTCCAACTGCTGCTCGGCTCGATGGTGGTGATCGTGCTGGTCGGCGCGGTCGCGGGGGCGAGCATGATCGCCCGCACCACCGAGAGCTCCAGCCTGGTGATCGGCAGACTGCAGCCCGCGCTCGCGGAGAGCTACCGGCTGCAGGCGGCGCTGATCGACCAGGAGAGCGGCGTACGCGGCTACGCGATCAGCGCCGACGCGGTGGCGCTGCGCGCCTACGGCACCGGCCGCGATGCCGAGGCGCGGGCGCTCGCCACGCTGCGCGGGCTGCTCGCCGACCGCCCCGACGCGCTCGCCGACCTCGCCGCGGTGGAGTCGAGCGCTACCCGCTGGCGCACCGGCTACGCCGACCCCGTCACCGCCGCGCCGGAACGCGCGCGCGGCGCGGCCGCCGAGGGGCGGCAGCTCTTCGAGACGGTGCGCGTCGGCTTCACCGGGCAGGCCGACCGGCTGGCGGCCACGCTCGACACCGAGCGGGCCGCCATGTACCACCACCGGGACAACCGCAACCTGCTGCTCGGCGGCCTCGTCGTGGTGTTCGTGCTGTCGGCGGTGCTGCTCACGGTGCTGGTGCGGCGCCTGGTGGTGCGGCCGCTGGCCGAGCTGCAGCGCAGCTCGCTGCGGGTGGCGGGCGGCGACTTCGAGCACCGGATCGCCGCGCGCGGCCCGGCCGACATCGCCACCGTCGGCGCCGCGGTGGAGGACATGCGCCGCCGGATCGTCACCGAGCTGCGCTCGGCCCGCGACCAGGAGGCGACCCTGGTCAAGCAGGCCGCCGACCTGGACGCGCAGACCGTCGAGCTGCGCCGCTCCAACCAGGAGCTGGAGCAGTTCGCCTACGTCGCCTCGCACGACCTGCAGGAGCCGCTGCGCAAGGTGGCCTCCTTCTGCCAGCTGCTGCAGAAGCGCTACGACGACAAGCTGGACGACCGCGGCCGCCAGTACATCGAGTTCGCGGTGGACGGCGCCAAGCGGATGCAGGTCCTGATCTCCGACCTGCTCACCTTCTCCCGGGTCGGCCGGGTCAACGACCGCACCGAGCAGCTGGAGCTCGACCCCGTGCTGGACCGGGCGCTGCACAACCTCGGCTCGGCGCTCGCCGAGTCCGGCGCGGCGGTGCACCGCCCCGAGCGGCTGCCCGCCGTGGTCGGCGACCCGACGCTGCTGGAGATGCTCTGGCAGAACCTGCTCGGCAATGCCGTGAAGTTCGCGGCGCCCGGCCGGAAGCCGGAGATCACGATCGAGCACGAGGAGCGCGACGGCGCGCACCACTTCGCGGTGCGCGACAACGGGATCGGGGTGCCGCCGGAGTTCGCGGACAAGGTCTTCGTCATCTTCCAGCGGCTGCACAACCGGGACGAGTACGCGGGCACCGGGCTCGGGCTCGCCATCTGCCGCAAGATCGTCGAGTTCCACGGCGGCCGGATCGAGCTGGACACCGAGTACACCGGGGGCGCGCGGTTCCGCTTCACGCTGCCCGTCGCCGAGCGGTAGCGCCGCGAGAGTTCCGCCACCCGCGCTTTCGAGTTCGGGTACCCGAACTTATGATGGCTCCATGAAGTGGGATCGGATGGTGCTGCTCGTGGTGCTCGCGCTCGGGCTGGCCTCGGCGGGCTGCGACCGGGTGGGCGCGCGGGACGACGACGGGCGCCCGGTGGTGCTCACCACCTTCACCGTGCTCGCCGACATCGCCGCGAACGTCGCGGGCGACCGGCTGCGGGTGGAGTCGATCACCAAGGCCGGGGCGGAGATCCACGGCTACGAGCCGACCCCCGGCGATATCCGGCGGGCCGCGCAGGCCGACCTGATCGTGGACAACGGGCTGAACCTGGAGGCCTGGTTCGCGAAGTTCGTGGCCGACCTGGACGTGCCGCACGTGGTCGCCTCGGAGGGGGTGCGGACCATCGACATCGCCGCGGACGCCTACGCGGGCAAGCCCAACCCGCACGCCTGGATGAGCCCGCTCAACGTCCAGCTCTACGCCGACAACCTGGCCCGCGCCTTCACCGAGCTCGACCAGGACGGCGCGCAGCAGTACGCCGCCAACGCCGCGAGCTACAAGGCGCGGCTGCAGCAGGTGCAGGACGACCTGGTGGCCCGGCTGGCGGCGCTGCCGCCGAACCAGCGCGCGCTGGTGACCTGCGAGGGCGCCTTCTCCTACCTGGCCCGCGACGCCGGGCTGACCGAGCGCTACATCTGGCCGGTGAACGCCGAGCAGCAGGCCACCCCGCAGCAGGTGGCCGGGGTGATCGAGTTCGTCCGCTCGGCCGCGGTGCCCGCCGTGTTCTGCGAGTCCACCGTCTCCGACGCCCCCATGCGGCAGGTGGCCGCGGCGACCGGCGCCGCGCTCGGCGGGGTGCTGTACGTGGACTCGCTCTCCGAGCCGGACGGGCCGGTGCCCAGCTACCTGGAGCTGATCCGGCACGACGCGGACACCGTGGTGGCCGCGCTGACCGGGAGCGCCGCCCGGTGACGCCCGCGATCGAGGTCAGCGATGTCACGGTGCACTACGGCGAGGTGCTCGCGCTGGACGGCGCGTCGCTGGAGCTGGACCGCGGCCGGGTCTGCGCGCTGATCGGGATGAACGGCTCCGGCAAGTCCACGCTCTTCAAGGCGATCATGGGCATGGTCACCCCGGACGCGGGCACCGTGCGGATCGCGGGCGGCACCCCGGCGGCGGCGCGCAAGGCGGGGCTGGTCGGGTACGTGCCGCAGTCCGAGGAGATCGACTGGGCCTTCCCGATCACCGTGCGCGAGGTGGTCATGACCGGGCGGTACGGCCGGCTGGGGTTCACCCGCAGGCCGCGGGCGGCGGACCGGGCGGCGGTGGACGCGGCGCTGGAGCGGGTCGAGCTCACCGACCTCGCGCACCGGCAGATCGGGCAGCTCTCCGGCGGGCAGCGCAAGCGCGCCTTCGTCGCCCGCGGCATCGCGCAGGGGGCGTCGGTGCTGCTGCTCGACGAGCCCTTCGCCGGGGTGGACAAGCGCTCCGAGGCCACCATCACCGCGCTGCTGCGCGGGCTGGCCGCCGACGGCGCCGCCGTGCTGATCTCCACGCACGACCTGCACGCGCTGCCGACCCTGGCCGACGAGGCGGTGCTGCTCATGCGGAAGGTGCTCGCGCACGGCGACATCGACGAGGTGATCCGGCCGGAGAACCTGGTCCGCGCCTTCGGCCTCGACCCGATGGCGGACGGTGCCCGGTGATCGACCTGCTGCTCGACCCGTTCGCCTACGACTTCATGGTGCGCGCGCTGGCCGCCACCGTGATCTCCGCGGTGGTCTGCGCGATCCTGTCCTGCTGGCTGGTGCTGATCGGCTGGTCGCTGATGGGCGACGCGGTCTCGCACGCGGTGCTGCCGGGGGTGGTGCTCGCCTACATCGTCGGCGCGCCGTTCGCGCTGGGCGCGGTGGTCTTCGGCTTCCTGGCGGTGGCGCTGATCGGGGTGGTGCGCGACACCAGCCGGGTGAAGGAGGACGCCACCATCGGCATCGTCTTCACCACGCTGTTCTCGCTGGGGCTGGTGCTCATCTCGGTGACGCCCAGCCAGACCGACCTGAACCACATCATCTTCGGCAACCTGCTCGGCGTCGCCCCCGCGGACCTGTGGCAGATCGCGGCGCTCGGCGCGGTGGTCTTCACGGTGGCGCTGGCCAAGCGCCGGGACCTCACGCTCTACGCCTTCGACCCGACGCACGCGCACGCCATCGGGCTCAGCCCGCGGCTGCTCGGGGCGCTGCTGCTCGGGCTGCTCGCGCTCACCGCGGTGACCGCGCTGCAGGTGGTGGGGGTGGTGCTGGTGGTGGCGATGCTGATCATCCCCGGCGCCACCGCCTACCTGCTCACCGACCGGTTCGGCCGGATGCTGCTGATCGCGCCCGCGCTCGCCGCCTTCGCCGCGGTGACCGGGCTGTACCTGGCCTACTACGGCGACACCTCGGCGGGCGGCATGGTGGTGCTGGCCCAGGGCGTGCTCTTCGCCGCGGTGTATCTGTTCGGGCCGCGGCACGGGCTGATCGCCACGCGGCTGGCGGTGGCGCGCAGGCGCAGGCGGGCCGTGCGCGCCGGTTGAGTCAGACCAGCGGCTTGCCCGCTCGCAGCCTGCGGCGCATGTCGGCCAGGTGCCGGTCCAGCGGGTACTGCTGCCAGGGTGCGGGCAGCCGCTGGATCACCGCGCCGAGCGTGCGCATGATCAGCTCGAAGGCGCGCTGCCTGCGCGGCCCCCAGTCCAGCCCGAGCTCGTCGCGGAAGCGCTGCGGCAGGTAGCCGGTGGTGAAGAAGCGGTTCGCGTGCTTGCCGAGCAGCTGCTGGACGCGGCTGTACGGGCCGAGGTCGATCACCTGCTCCAGGAAGTAGCGGCGCACCTCGTCGTCGATGGAGAGCTGCGGCAGCATCGACTCCCAGTACTCGGCGAAGGCATCGCGGTCGGCGGGCCACAGCTCGGCGGGCATCTGCAGCGTGGTGCCGAACCGCGCCGACGCCTGGTACAGCGCGTCGGAGAACTCCTCGGTCTGCTCGCCGTAGAGCAGCCGGAACGAGTCGGCGGTGCCCAGGTAGATGCAGCCCGCCACCCACAGCTGCAGCTTCGGGTCGAAGGCGTTGTAGCGCACCTCGGCGCCCGGCTTCGAGCGGACCTGCCGGTGCGAGGTGTTGGTGGCCTCGCGGTAGGCGATCCGCTCCTCCTCGGTGCCCAGCATGGCGACCGCGAGGTAGGTGAGCGTGGTGCGGCCGCGCTTCTGCGGCCGCAGGTCGAAGCGGCCGCTGGCCACCGTGCTCTCCACCACGCCGCGCCCGACCGGCGCGAGGCTCAGCTGCATGATCACATTCGCCGGACCGCCGAGCAGCGCGCCCGGCCCCGCGATGAAGCGGCGCCGGTGCATCGGGTGCTCACCCGGCGCGGTCGGCGTCGGCTGGATCGAGCGGGTCATTGTCGACCTCCGAGTCGATGAAACAAGTTGACTCAAAGTCTCTCATGTAATCAACGGTTCAACAACGATCATGGCTCCGAAGACCTCGGATGTCGGAATAAGTGAATGGAGATTCTGCGCCTGCGCTACGGTATGCGCACTTGCCGTCGTCGCCGAGGGAGAACTGTCGTGGGGTTGCAGGAGCTGACCGATGCGCTGGGCGCGGTGCGCGTGCTGGTCCGGCGCGGCATGCTGGATCCGCTGCGCCCGGACCGCAATCTGCGCACCGTGCGGGACGCGGGCCGCTACGGCCCGTTCACCACGGTGCTGCGCGCGGCGGCGCGGCGCTGGCCCGAGCGCACCGCGGTGATCGACGACCGCGGCGGGCTGACCTTCGCCGAGCTGGACTCCCGCTCGGACGCGCTGGCCCGCGGCCTCGCCACCCGCGGCCACGGTGCGGGCACCGTGCTCGGGGTGCTCTGCCGGGACCACCGCGGCATGCTGCTGGCGATGGCCGCCGCCGGGAAGCTCGGCGCCAGGGTGGTGCTGCTCAACACCGGTTTCGGCGGCAGGCAGCTGGCCGAGGTCGCGGTCCGGGAGCAGATCGCGGCGCTGCTGCTCGACGCCGAGTTCCTGCCGCTGCTCGCCGAGGCGCCGGACGACATCGTCCGCATCCTCACCCGGGTGGACGAGTCCGCGCCCGCCGACCCGGCGGTGCTCACGGTGGACGGGCTGGTCACCGCGCACCCGGCGGAGCCGCTACCGCCGCCCGCGAAGGCGGGCGGGCTGGTCATCCTCACCAGCGGCACCACCGGGACGCCGAAGGGCGCGCCGCGGGACAAGGTCTCGCCGCTGCAGTCGGCGCAGTTCCTGGATCGGATTCCGCTGCCGCGGAACAGCGCCATGGTGATGGCGGCGCCGCTGTTCCACGGCACCGGGCTCTCCCAGCTGGGGCTGGGCTGGGCGCTCGGCAACACCCTGGTGCTGCGGCCGGGGCGCTTCGACCCGCGCTGGACGGTGGCGGCGGTGGCCGAGCACCGGGCCGCGAGCCTGGTGGTGGTGCCGACCATGCTGCAGCGCATCGTCGACCTGCCCGCCGCCGAGTTGGCGGGGTACGACACCTCGTCGCTGCGGGTGATCTTCGCGGCCGGGTCGTCGGTCTCGCCGGACCTGAGCAAGCGCACCGCCGAGCTCTTCGGCGAGGTGCTCTACAACCTGTACGCCTCCACCGAGGTCGCGGTGGCCGCGGTGGCGACGCCGGAGGACATGCGGCTCGCGCCCGGCACCGTCGGCCGCCCGCCGGTGGGCTGCCGGGTCGCGCTCTACGACGAGCAGCGCAACCCCATCACCGAGCCGGGCGTGGTCGGGACGATCTTCGTCTCCAGCGGGCTGAGCTTCGCCGGGTACACCGACGGCCGCACCAAGGAGACCGTGGACGGGCTGCTCTCCAGCGGCGACGTCGGGCACTTCGACGCCGAGGGGCGGCTCTTCGTCGACGGCAGGGACGACGACATGATCATCTCCGGCGGCGAGAACGTCTTCCCGCTCGAGGTGGAGAACCTGCTGGTGGAGCGGGCCGATATCGCCGAGGCGGCGGTGGTCGGGGTGCCGGACCCGGACTTCGGGCAGCGGCTGCGGGCCTTCGTCGTCCCGGTCGAGGGCGCGGCCGTCGACGAGCAGGAGATCAAGGACTACGTCAAGGCGGACCTGGCCAGGCACAAGGTGCCGCGCGAGGTGATCGTGCTGGACGAGCTGCCGCGCAACGCCACCGGGAAGCTGCTGCGCCGGGCACTGCTGGAGTACGACCAGGACACGGCCGGATGAGCGCGCCCGCCGGGCGGCGCGGGCGGGTCACCCGCACCGCCACCGAGATCCTCGACTACTTCGGGAAGTGTCCGCGCTGCGGGTACCCCGCCACCGCCTGGCTGCACACGATCGTCGAGGAGGGGCGGACCCGGCGCGAGGTGGTCGGGGTCTGCGACTCGCCCTGCGGGTGGTCCGGGCCGGTGCGGCCGACCAGCATGACCGAGCAGGGGCGCCCGCGGGCGTAGCGGTCAGGCCAGGGCGGCGCGCACGGCGTCGGCCACCCCGCGCGGGCGCAGGGTCGGGGCGGTGTGCCCGCCGGGGAAGACGGCGACCGGCACCCCGAGGAGCGCGCCGAGCGCGTGCGCGCACTCGGCAGGCGGCCCGTCGGTGGAGCGCCCGACTGCGGGCACGACGAGGTCCGCACGGAGTGCCGCGGTGTGCGGCCGGTATGTCCGGACGGTGGGCGCGTCGTAACGCAGGAAGACCTCGAGGTTGGGGCGCTCGAAATCCGGCCGCCCGACCTCGACCTCCGGTTCCCGATCGGCCGGGTTCACCGCGATGAGCCGCGCGAAGGCCACCATGGCGGCCGCCACCCCCTCCGCCGCGTACGCGTCCTCCAACCGCTTCTGCGCGGCGAAGAGCGCCATCCCCTCCGCGTCCGGCAGCAGCGCCGAGATCGGCGGCTCGTGCGCGACCACCCGGGAGACGGCGCCCGGATGTCGCACCGACAGCTCCAGCCCGATCGCCGCGCCGATACTGCTGCCGAACACCGCCGCGGGTTCGTCGCTCACCTGCGACAGCAGCGCCGCCGCGTCGTCGGCGTGCTCGGCGAGTGAGGCGGCGGGCGGCAGCGCCGTGCGCGCCTGGCCGCGCCGGTCGTAGTGCACCACGGTGTGATCCGCGGCCAGTTCGGCGCCGAGCGCGCCGTATGCGTCGGCGTCCCCGTCTCCGCCGGGAAGCAGCAGCAGCACCGGCCCCGAACCCCGGACGCGGTAGTGGATGCCGGTCATGCCACCGAACCTACCGGCGGGGTTCAGGAGTGCGGCGCCCGCAGATCCAGATCGGCGACCTTCACCAATCCGTCGTCGGCGCGGGCGGTCTCCAGCACGAAGCGGCCGTGCCGCCCGTCCAGGTGCAGCGCGGCGATCGAGTTGCCGAAGTGCGGGCCGCTGATCTTCGCCCAGCGCACCGGGTCGGGGGAGATCCCGCGCCGGTCGGCGAGGCGGCGCAGGGCGCGGGCCAGGCGCCTGCCCCAGGCGGCGGCGAAGACGGCGTGGAAGATCCGCGGCGGCTCGTTGTGCACGGGGGAGCAGACCAGCTGCAGCACCGTCGAGTTCGTCGGCTCGGCGTAGTCGGCGCGCGCGGCGTAGCTGTGGTGCACGTCCCCGGAGAGCACCGAGATGGTCGCGGGCGCCTCCGGCGCGCTGCCGATCCGCTGGATCAGCGCGGCCAGCCGCTCGAAGGACTTCCGGAAGGCGGGCCAGTGCTCCAGATCCGCGGCCTGCCGCACCTGCTCGCCGAGCTTCCCGCGCAGGCCGGGCAGCCCGGCGGCCCGCTCGTTCAGGGACTGGAGGTGGCTGAGCGCGGGCGGCATCAGCCAGGGCAGCGAGGACCCGATCAGCAGGTGGTCGATGTCGCCCGCGGCGTTCTCCTCCAGCCAGTCGAACTCCGCGGCGCCGACCATGAGCCGGTCGCCGTCCAGGATGCGCCCGTTGCGGGTGTCGATGACCAGCAGCCGGATCCGGCCGAAGTCGCGCCGGTAGCTCCAGCGGACCGACTTCCTGCCGTCCGCCTCCCGGTCGGCCTCGGCGCCGAACTCCTCCAGCAGCTCCCGGACGTCGCCGCCGTGCGCGGTGACCGTCCGGTACAGCTCGTTCGCGGCCAGGTCGTCCGGCGCCAGGTTGCCGAGGTGCTGGTACACCCAGTAGGAGGCGAGCCCGGAGCGGATGCGCTCCGGCCACCAGGGCAGCGCCGCCATCTGCTCGCGCCAGGTGCGCGAGGTGTTCCAGTCGTCGCGCACGTCGTGGTCGTCGAAGACCATCGAGGTGGGGACGGTGGACATGAGCCAGCGGATCTCCGGGTCGGCCCACGACTCGTGGTACAGCTCGGCGTACTCGCGGAACGACACCACCTCGCCCGCGGGCTCCTCGCCGCCCCGCCGCTCCCGCAGCCACGTCCTGATCCGCGGGGTCGGCTCGTCGGCGTAGACCTGGTCACCGAGCAGGACGAGCGCGTCCGGCCACTCGGTGTCCGGCCGCTCCTTCATCCGCAGGGCGTAGGTGTCGAGCGCGTCCACCCCGATCTTGTCCGCGGCGAGCGCGCCCGGCTCCGTCTTGGCCGCGCGGCAGGAGCCGAAGATCAGGGTGCGCACCGGGTGCGTGCGGATCCGGCTGGGCGGGAACGGCGAATCCGGCTCCGGCCACACCCGCTCGCCGTCCAGCGCGACCTCGTACCGCGTCGTGCTGTCCGGCTCCAGGTCGGGCACGACGACGAGGGCGAAGTGCAGCTCGCCGACCTGGAAGGTGCGGGCGCTGCCGCCGAGCACCGTGACCTCGCAGGGGGCGTCGGTCTCCACCCAGACGGTCGCCGAGGTGGCGTCGACGTGCCGCAGCACCGGACCCAGAACCAGTTCCGCCATGATCTCGACGGTACGTCGCCCGCGCCGCCGCGGCGCGCGGAATCGGCGCCCGCGTTGTGGCGAGGAACACAGGCGGGCGGAACGGCGCTGTTCACGCCCGCTCGGTGCGCCCGGCCCCTGGAGTGGCGGAGCCGCTCGAGCTGCGCGCTGAGAGATTGTCGTTACTGTCTCTCACGCGGTCACGATGGCGGGCCGCACCGACCTCGCGGCATCCGGGAAGTGGTGCATGACAGGCCTTTCGATCGAATCCCGGCCCGAGTCCGGCGCAGGCGCGCCCGCCGGGGGTGTGCGGGGCACCGGGTTCGGGGTGCGGAAGCCGCGGGTGGTGCTCGCCGTCGCGGGCGTCCTCTTCGTGCTCTGCGGTGCGCTCGGTGCGCTCGTCCCGGACCGGCTCTCGGCGGGCGGCTTCCTCGACCCGGAAGCCGAATCCTCGCACGCCGCCGCGGTACTGGCGCGCGAGCACGGCCTCGCGCCGATGCAGCTGCTGTTCACCGTCGACGCGCCGGACGGGGCGGCGGGCCCGGCCGCGCGCGCCGCGGGGGAGCGGATCGTCGCCGGGCTGCGTGCGGACGACCGGGTCGGCGCGGTCGCCTCCGCCTGGACCGATCCGACCGCCGGGCTGGTCAGCCGGGACGGCCGCACCGGATTGGTGGTGGCCGGGCTGCGCGGCGACGACAACACCGCCCAGCACAGTGCGCGGGACCTGGTCGAGCGGTTCGGCGGCGAGCGGGACGGCGTCACCGTCGCCGCGGGCGGCCAGGCCGTGGCCTTCGACGAGATCAACGCGGGCGCCACCCGTGACCTCGCGATCGCCGAGGGCATCGCGGTGCCGCTCACCTTCCTGCTGCTGATCTGGTTCCTGCGCAGCGCCGTGGCCGCCGCGGTCCCCGCGCTCGCCGGGGTGCTCGCCATCGTCGGCACCACCGCGGTGCTCTTCCTGATCACCCTCGTCACCGAGCTCTCGGTCTTCGCGCTGAACATCGCCACCGCGCTCGGACTGGCGCTCGCCATCGACTACTCGCTGCTGCTCATCGGCCGCTACCGCGAGGAGATCGCGCGCGGCCTGCCGCACGCTGCCGCGCTGGGCACGGCGGTGCGGCGCGGGGGCCGGGCGGTGGTGTTCTCCGGGGTCATCGTGGCGACCGCGCTGGTCGGGCTGCTCGCCTTCCCGATGGCCTTCCTGCGCTCGATCGGCATCGCAGGCGTCGCGGTGGTCGCGCTCTCGGTGCTCATCACGCTCACCGTGGTGCCCGCGCTGCTCGCCCTGCTCGGGCCGCGGATCAACCGGAGACCGCTGCGCGAGGCGGCGCCGGTGGAGTCCACTCGGCTGTACCGGATCACCCGGGCGGTGCAGCGCAGGCCGCTGCTGTGCGCGCTGCCCGCGCTCGCGGTGCTGCTGCTGGCGGGCGCGCCGGTGCTCGACCTGCGGGTCGGGCTGCCCGACGACCGGGTGCTGCCCGCGACGGCCGGGTCGCACGCGGTGGGCGACCGGATCCGCGATGGCTTCGACCGGAACGCCACCGGCACCGTGCACCTGGTGGTCACCGGCGCCGAGCAGGCTCGGCTGGCCGAGTACGCCGCCCGGCTCTCCGCGCTGCCGGACACCGCCGCGGTCACCGGCAGCGCGGGGGTCTTCGTCGCGGGTGCGGGCACCGGCGCGCCGACCGGCGGCATCGGCGCCGACGGCTCCGCGCACCTGGCGGTGGCCTCCGCGCTCGACCCGTACTCGGACGCGGGCCGGGCGCACCTGGCCGCGGTTCGCGCCGTCCCCGCGCCGGGAACCGTGTCGACCGGCGGGCTCGCACAGCAGACCGCGGACACCGCCGCCGGGATCGCGCGCGGCTTCCCGATCGCGCTCGCCTGGATCGCGCTGACCACGGCGGTGCTGCTCGCGCTGCTCACCGGCAGCCTGCTGCTGCCGCTGAAGGCGCTGGTGCTGAACACGCTCTCGCTGGCCGCGACCTTCGGCGCGCTGGTCTGGGTGTTCCAGCAGGGGCACCTGGGCGGGCTCGACACCGAGGTGACGGGGTTCGTCGTCGCCACCATCCCGATGTTGCTGTTCTGCGTGGCGTTCGGGTTGTCCATGGACTACGAGGTGTTCCTGCTCGCCCGGTTCACCGAGGAGTGGGAGCGCTCCGGGCGGAGCGCGGCCGACGTCGACCGGGCGGTGGCGATCGGGCTGGCCCGCTCCGGCCGGGTGGTCACCGCGGCCGCGGTGCTCATGGCGGTGGTCTTCGCCGGGATCGCCACCAGCGGGGTGGCGGGGATCAGGGCGCTCGGCGTCGGGCTGGTGCTGGCCGTCCTGCTCGACGCCACTGTGGTCCGCGTCGTGCTGGTGCCCGCGGTCATGCGGCTCGCGGGCACCGCCAACTGGTGGCTGCCGCGCGCACTGGTTCCGCTCGCGGAGCGGGCGCGGCTGCGGGAGTGATGGAGTGCGGGGCCCGGCGGAATGCCGTGCCCCTGGCGCGGCTCAGCCGGGCGGCGACCCCGCGGTGCGGGTGGGGTCGATCACCGCGAAGACCTCGTCCTGGGGGCCGCGCAGGACACCCATGCGGCCGAACGGGCTGTCCTCCGGGCCCTTCAGCACGGTGGCGCCGAGTTCGGCCGCGTGCCGGAGCGCGGCGTCGGTGTCGTCGACCTGGAACCAGGTGAGCCAGAAGGACGGCGCCGCGGCCCGGTTGATCCCGCCGAGCGGCGGGCCGTCGGGGGTGTGCGCGAAGGTCGAGTACTCGACGTCCGCGCCGTCGCCGATCTCGCCGTAGGCCCAGCCGAAGACGCCGGCGTAGAACTCCTGCGCCCGCCGGTAGCCGTCGGTGTGCAGTTCGTTCCAGCAGTAGGCGCCGTGCTCGTTGTAGATGCCTGCGCCGTGGTGCGCGCGCGCCTCCCAGACGCCGAAGGCGGCGCCGGTCGGGTCGACCGCGACGAGCATCCGCCCGACGTCGAGCACGTCGAAGGGCGGGGCCACGAGGGCGCCGCCGTGCTCGGTCACCGCCGCGGCGGTGCGGTCGGCGCTCTCGGTGGCGAGGTAGGTGGTCCACGCCGACGGCATGGCCATCCCCGGCGGTTTGGGGCCGATCCCGGCGGCGGCGCGGCCGTTGCGCATCGCCATGAGGTAGCCGCCGGTCTCGGCGCCGCCGTCCTGGATCTCCCAGCCGAAGAGCGCGCGGTAGAACGCCGCGGCCTGATGGGCGTCGTCCACCTGGCAGTCGACCCAGCACGGGGTGCCGGGCGGCCACGGGGTATCGCGATCGGGCATGTCGACCTCCTCTGTCGGTAGTCGGGTGCGGTTCCATCCTGCGCGCCTCGGCGCCGAAGTTTCCGGCGATCGGTCGGCGAATAGGGGGTGCGGCGTAATTGCGTTGTCCGCCCGCCGCGGAATTCGTACCGTCGGACGCATGGATCCGATCACCGAGGGCGAGATCCGCTCCGCGTTCGTCAACTGCTCCAAGGGCGAGGCCAAGCGGCTGCCGGTACCCCGCGATCTGGCCGAGCGGCCCTGGGCCGAGCTCGATTTCCTGGGCTGGAGCGACCGCTCGCTGCCCGGCCGGTGCTACCTGGTCGCCCCTGGCGCCGACGGCCCGGTCGGGGTAGCGCTGCGCTACGAGACCGGCGGCTCCGGGCGCGCCCAGATGTGCACCATCTGCCTGACCACGCACACCGGCGGCGGGGTCTCGCTGCTCACCGCGGCCAAGGCGGGCGAGGCCGGGCGGCGCGGCAACTCGGTCGGCACCTACATGTGCACCGACCTGGCCTGCTCGCTCTATGCGCGGGGGCGCAAGCGGCCCGCGCTCGGCAACCGGTACCGGGAGGATCTGAGCACGGAGGAGAAGGTCGAGCGGGTGCGGGCGAACCTGCGCGCCTTCCTGGACCGGCTGCACAGCTGAGCGCTGCGGCGCGGCAACCGGCGGGTTACGATTCGGCCCATGGCCATCTTCTCGCCCGGGTTCCGGGGCCGGGCCCGCGGCGGCGACGACCGGCTGCCGCCGGGGCAGTACCTGACCGAGGACTTCCCGGTGCTCGCCGCGGGCCCGACGCCGCGGATCGACCCGGCGCGCTGGAGCTTCACCGTCACCGACGAGACCGGCGCCGAGACCAGCTGGAGCCGCGCCGAATTCCTCGCGCTGCCGCAGGAGCAGCCGCACGTCGACATCCACTGCGTGACCCGCTGGAGCAAGCTCGACACCGACTGGACCGGGGTCTCGCTGGACACCCTGCTCGCCGAGGTCGAGACCCAGGCCGAGTACGCGCTGGTGTACAGCTACGGCGGCTACACCACCAACCTCCCGCTCGACGACCTGCTGGACGGGCAGGCCTGGGTGGTGCACCGCTACGACGGCGCCGAGCTCGACCCCGAGCACGGCGGCCCGGCCCGGCTGCTCGTCCCGCACCTGTACTTCTGGAAGTCGGCCAAGTGGGTGCGCGGCATCCGGCTGCTGGACCGGGACGAGCAGGGCTTCTGGGAGGCCGCGGGCTACCACGACTACGGAGACCCATGGCGCGAGCAGCGGTACCGGGACGACTGACCGCGGCGCGCGGCTGGCGCCCGGCCGAACTGGTCGGCGAGCGGTTCGAGACGCCGACCGCCCGCACCCTGCTGCTGCGGGTCGCCCAGTGGCCGGGGCACCTGCCCGGCCAGCACGTCGACATCCGGCTCACCGCGCCGGACGGCTACCGGGCGGTGCGCAGCTACTCGCTGGCCGCGCCCGCCGACGGCGACGTCGTCGAGCTCACCGTGCAGCGGGTGCCGGACGGCGAGGTCTCCGGCTACCTGGTGGACGACCTGCCGGTGGGCGCGCTGGTCGAGCTGCGCGGCCCGGTGGGCGGCTGGTTCGTCTGGGATCCGGCCACCGGCGGCCCCGCGCTGCTGGTCGCGGGCGGCTCCGGCGTGGTCCCGATCATGGCCATGCTGCGGGCGCGGCGCGCGGCGAACGCGGCGGTGCCGATGCGGGCGCTCTACGCGCTGCGCACCCCCGCGCAGCGGTACTACGGCCCGGAGCTGGACGCCGATGACGTCTTCCTGGCCTACACCCGGCGGGTGCCCGAGGGCTTCGCCCGAGATCCGGGCAGGCTCACCGCCGCCGAGCTGGCCGAGCACGGGCTGGCGCCGTCGTCGGAGGTCACCTGCTACGTCTGCGGGCCGACCGGCTTCGTCGAGGCGACCGCGGCGCTGCTCGTCGAGCTCGGGCACGATCCGGCCCGGGTCCGTACCGAACGCTTCGGGCCGGGAGGCAGCTGATGAGCACGCACCTGGACGGCAATGCGCTGGCCGGGCCGCTGGCCGCGATCTTCGCGGTGGAGGTCACCGCCTGCGGCTGCCGCTGCGGCGCCTGCGGGGCGTCGGGGCCGATCGGCGCCGCCCGCGCCTACCTGCACGGCCCCGGCGCGGTGCTGCGCTGCGCAGCGTGCACGGCGGTGTTGCTGGTCCTCACCGAGACCCCGGGCGGGCACCGGCTGCGGCTCGGCGACGGCGTGAGCCTGATCGTCCCCGAACTGGACACGTGAATGGATTCTCGTCCATAAGATGGCCGGGTGAAAGTACATCTGCAGGTCGACGGCGCGCCCGGCCGGGCCGTCGAGCATGCCAGGGAACTCGCCGCGACCGGGGCCGACGGCCTGTTCACCTTCGAGGGCCCGCACGACGTGTTCTTCCCGCTGGTCGCCGCCGCGCGGGAGGTCCCGCTCGAGCTGATGACCAATGTCGCCATCGCCGGGCCGCGCAGCCCGCTGCACCTGGCGCACGCCGCGCACGACCTGCAGAGCTACAGCGCGGGGCGGTTCCGGCTCGGGCTCGGCTCGCAGATCCGGGTGCACATCGAGAAGCGGTACGGCAGCACCTGGGGCAGCCCGGCCGCCCGCACCGCCGAGACGGTCGCCGCGGTGAAGGCCATCCTGGACGCCTGGGAGGGCAAGGCGCCGCTGAACTTCCGCGGCGAGTTCACCACGCACACGCTCATGCCGCCGAACTTCGACCCGGGGCCGAACCCGTTCGGCCCGCCGCGGGTGCTCATGGGCGCGCTCGGCCCGGTCATGACCCGCAAGGCCGCCGAGGTCGCGGACGGGCTGCTGGTCATGCCGTTCAACACCGACCGGCACCTGGCCGAGCGCACCGCACCGGCCATCGCCGAGGGGCTGCGCCGCGCAGGCCGCACCGCCGCCGAGTTCCCGGTGATCGGGCAGGTCATGGTGGCGGTGGGGCGCACCGAGGCGGAGCTGGCGGCGGCGGTCGCCGGGGTCGGCATGCTGATCGCCTTCTACGGCTCCACCCCCGCCTACCGCCCGGTCCTGGAGGCCGAGGGCTGGCGCGAGGTGCAGCCGCGGCTCAACCAGCTCTCCAAGACCGGCGGCTACGCGGAGATGCGCGCCCTGGTCACCGACGAGATGGTGCGGCGGATCGGCATCGTCGGCACGCCCGCCGAGTGCGCCGCCCGCATCCGCGCCCGCTTCGGCCCCGATGTCGCCGAGGTCTGCTGCTACTTCCCCGGCTACACCCCGGACCCCGGCGCCGTCGCCGACCTGGTGACGGCGCTGCACGCGGCCTGAGTGGCTCCGGACCGGGCGAACCGATGAGTTTCCGCGCTCCGGCCCGTCGGCACCGGTGACGTCGAGGTGAGGAGCCGTGGATGCGAATCGTGCGCGAGGGGATCGGTTTCGGGGAGTCGCTGCGCTGGCACGCGGGCAGGCCATGGGTGGCCGACTGGGCCGCGGGGCAGGTGCTCGCGCTCGACGACGCGGGCGGCGCGGAGGTGATCGCCGAGGTCCCGTCCTTCCCGCTCTGCTTCGACTTTCTCCCGGACGGCAGGATGCTGCTGCTCGACTCCGCGGGCCGCCGGGTGCTGCGCCGCGAACCGGACGGCGCCATGCACCCGCACGCCGATCTCGCGGAGTTCGGCAGCACCCCGTGGAACGAGATCCTGGTGGATGCGGCGGGCCGCGCCTACCTGAACAACATCGGCTTCGACTTCCCGGACGGCGAATTCGCCCCCGGCTTCCTGGTGCTGGTCGACACCGACGGCACCGCGCGCCGGGTGGCGGGCGACCTCGCCTTCCCGAACGGCATGGCGCTGCTGCCCGGCGGCGAGACGCTGATCCTGGCCGAGTCCTACGCGGAGCGGCTGACCGCGTTCGCCGTGCACCCCGACGGCACGCTCGGCGCGGCCCGCGAGTGGGCGGCCACCCCCGGCGACCACCCGGACGGCATCTGCGCCGACGCCGAGGGGGCGATCTGGTACGCCGATGTCGGCACCGCGCGCTGCGTCCGGGTGCGGGCGGGCGGCGAGCGCTGCGGCACGGTCGAATTCGACCGCGGCGCGTTCTCCTGCGTGCTCGGCCGCGGCCCGGATCCGCAGCTCTACGTGGTCGGGCAGCGGTGGGGCGCGGAGCGGGAGGGGCCGTCGGGTGTCGTGGCCGCGGCGCCCGCCCCCGTGCGCGGCGCCGGGCGTCCGTAACCCGTTCGGGGGCAGCGGCGCCCGTTTCGGTGCCGCGCCGCCGGGTAACTGCCGAACGACCGCACCGCACGGAGAAGAAGGCACCATGGCTATCAGCAATACCTCGACGGGGTCCGCGAGCCGGATCGCCCAGAACAGCACGTTCGAGCGCGTGGCCCGCGCCGGATACGTGATGAGCGGGATCGTCCACCTGCTCGTCGGTTACATCGCCCTGCGCGTCGCCTTCGGCAGCGGCGGCGGCACCGCCGACCAGTCCGGCGCCATGGCGCAGATCGCCGCCGCGCCCGGCGGGAAGTTCGTGCTCTGGTTCGCCGTGGTCGCCTTCGTGGTGATGGCGCTGTGGCGGCTGGCCGAGGCGGCGCTCGGCAGCGCCAACAAGCCGGACAAGAGCAGCAAGGAGGGCGAGGCGTTCCGCCGGGTCAAGGCGGCGGGAACCGCCGTGGTCTACGCGGCGCTCGCGCTGACCGCCTTCTCCTTCGCGCAGGGCGCGGGCAAGTCGAGCAGCGGCCAGAGCAAGGGCACCACCGCCAAGCTGATGGAGAGCACCGGCGGCAAGGCCGTGCTGATCATCGCGGCGCTGGTCGTGCTCGGCGTCGGCGGCTACTACGTGTACAAGGGCGTCACCCAGAAGTTCCTGGAGGACCTGGACACCAACTCGCAGCTGGCCAAGCGCCTCGGCACCGTCGGCTACATCGCCAAGGGGCTGGCCATCGGCATCGTCGGCGCGCTGATCGCCTGGGCCGTCTTCGACCACGACCCGAGCAAGGCCGCCGGCCTGGACGGCGCGCTCAAGACGCTCGGCGCCCAGCCCTTCGGCCAGGTGCTGCTGGTGCTCGCCGCCCTGGGGATCGCCGCCTACGGCCTGTTCAACTTCTTCCAGGCAAAGCACGCGAAGATGTGACATACCGGTTCAACCGGTCGGCCAGTTCGCGCGGACGGCTCAGCATCACCCCGTGACTTCCCTCGATCTCATCGGGTTCGATGCCGAGCCGTTCGCGCACCACTGTGCGCACGAAGTCCGCCGGGAAGAAGCGGTCGTCCCGGCACAGCAGGAACCGGGTCGGCACGTCCGGCCACGCCGTCAGCGGCACCGGGACGTCACCGTCCTCGACCTGTTCCCGCCCGCGCGCCAGCGATTCGGCGGCCAGCTCGGCGGGGACGTCGTGCAGGAACGCGGCGATGATCTGCTCCTCGGTCTCCATCGGCAGGTCGGGGCCGAGCGTGTCGTACCCGCTCGCCGCCCACCACGCGTTCGGCGCCTCGCCCGGCGCCGGAATCATGGCGCTCACCAGGATCAGCTGCTCCACCGGGCGCCGCGCCGCCAGCACCGGCGCCACCAGCCCGCCGTACGAGTGCGCCACCACGACCACCCGCTCCGCGTCGCCGAGTTCGTCGGCGAGGAACTCCGCGTACTCCGCGATCCCGGTCTCCGGGTCCTCGATCGGCAGGTCGGGGGCGAGCACCTCGTGGCCGTGCGCGCGCAGCAGCGGCGCGACCAGGTGCCAATCCCAGCCGCTTGCGCCGCCGCCGTGGATCAGCAGGACGGTGATGGGGGAGTCGCTCATGGGCAGGAAGCCTAGTTGTGATGTCCAGGGAGGTTGGTCAGTCGGGTGACCGGTGGTCGGCCTCCGATCGCGGAGTGGGCTCGGTGGTGATTGTAGAAGTGGAGCC
>NZ_JBHVAK010000079.1:0-24588 GCF_042667085.1 Nocardia sp. NPDC057353 | reverse complement strand
TCCGCCTGCCGGTCCGCGCCGTAGGTGGCCAGCAGCGCCTGCGCCTCGATCGGATCGCCGAGCACGGTGCCGGTGCCGTGCGCCTCCACCACGTCGATGTCGGCGGGCGTCAGTCGGGCGCGGGCCAGCGCGGCCCGGATCACCCGCTGCTGCGCCGGGCCGTTCGGCGCGGTGAGGCCGTTCGAGGCGCCGTCCTGGTTCACCGCGCTGCCGCGCACCACCGCGAGCACCCGATGCCCGTTGCGGCGGGCGTCCGAGAGCCGCTCCAGCAGCACGAGCCCGACCCCCTCGCCCCACGCGGTGCCGTCGGCGCCCGCGGCGAACGACTTGCAGCGCCCGCTCGCGGAGAGCCCCTCCTGGGTGGTGAACTCGGCGAAGACGCTCGGCGTCGACATCACGGCCACCCCGCCCGCGAGCGCGAGCGAGCACTCGCCGCTGTTCAGCGCGCGCCCCGCCACGTGCAGCGCCACCAGCGACGACGAGCAGGCGGTGTCGATCGTCAGCGCGGGCCCCTCCAGCCCGAAGGTGTACGCGACCCGGCCGGAGAGCACGCTCCCCGCGCTGCCCGCCAGCAGGTATCCCTCGGTGTCCGCGCCGCCGAAGGCCGCCTTCACCGCGTGATCC
Organism: Nocardia sp. NPDC057353; assembly: GCF_042667085.1. NCBI lineage: Bacteria > Bacillati > Actinomycetota > Actinomycetes > Mycobacteriales > Nocardiaceae > Nocardia > Nocardia sp. NPDC057353. The sequence continues at coordinate 23,964 of NZ_JBHVAK010000079.1, read as the reverse complement.
TGCGAGGTGCCGCCGACGAAGACCCCGGTCCGGCTGCCCCGCAGCGACAGCGGGTCGAGCCCGGCGCGCTCGAACACCTCCCAGGCCGCCTCCAGCAGCAGCCGCTGCTGGGGATCCATGGCCAGCGCCTCGCGCGGCGAGATCCCGAACAGCTCGGCGTCGAAATCCGCCGCGTCCTCGACGAAGCCGCCGCTGATCGCGCCCGCGCCGTCCCAGCCGCGGTGCTCGGGGGGTGCGCCGATGGCGTCGGTGCCTGCGGCCACCAGCTCCCACAGCCGCTCCGGCGAGTCCGCGGCGCCGGGCAGGCGGCAGCTCATCGCGACGATCGCCACCGGCTCGTCCGGCCCTGCCTCCGCCTCCCGCAGCCGTTTCCTGGTGGCCTGCAGCTCCGCCGTCACCCGCTTCAGGTAGGCGCGCAGCTTGTCCTCGGTGTGCCCTGCATCGCTGTTCACAGCGCGGTCCTCTCCGCCCCGACCCCGGGGGCGAGCAGCTGCAGATCCGACTCGACCATGCTCGCGACCAGCTCCTCGAAGGGCATGGCAGGCTGCCAGCCGAGCTCACGGTGCGCCTTGCCGTAATCCGCGCACAGCAGGTCGACCTCGGCCGGGCGCACCAGCCCCGGGTCCACCGTCACGTAGTCGTTCCAGTCCAGGTCGACGCAGGCGAAGGCCGCCGCGACGAACTCGCGGACGGTGTGCATCCGCCCGGTGCCGATCACGTAGTCGCTCGCGGCCTGCTGCCGCACCATCAGGTGCATGGCCCGTACGTAGTCACCGGCGAAGCCCCAGTCCCGCTGCGCATCCAGGTTGCCGAGGCGCAGCTCCGAGGCCAGGCCGAGTTTGATCCGCGCCACCCCGAGCGTCACCTTGCGGGTCACGAACTCCGGCCCGCGCCGCGGCGATTCGTGGTTGAAGAGAATGCCGGACGAGGCGTGCATCCCGTACGACTCGCGGTAGTTCTGGGTGATGTAGTGCCCGTATGCCTTCGCGACGCCGTAGGGGCTGCGCGGGTGGAAGGAGGTGAGCTCGTTCTGCGGGGTCTCGCGCACCTTGCCGAACATCTCCGACGACGACGCCTGGTAGAAGCGAATGCCGGAGTTCGACGCCGAGCGCGAGGCCCGCACGCCGTCCACGATCCGGATCGCCTCCAGGATGCGGAGCACGCCCATCCCGGTCACCTCGGCGGTGATCTCGGCCTGCTGCCAGGAGAGCGGCACGTACGAGATGGCGCCGAGGTTGTACACCTCGGTCGGCGCGACCTTCTCCACCGTCGAGATCAGGCTCCCCTGATCGAGCAGGTCGCCGCGCGCGAACCGCACGTGCGCCGCCAGGTGCGGCGCCAGCGGCAACCGCGGCTCGGTCTGCCCGCGCACGACCCCCCACACCTCGTACCCCTGCTCCAGCAGGTGTTCGGCCAGGTATGAGCCGTCCTGCCCGGTAATTCCGGTGATCAACGCACGTTCGGTCATGGGTATGTCTCCGTTCTCACTCGAATCAGGCTTCAACCGGGCGGCGCGCGGCGGCGATCAGATCGGCGCCTGCGCCGACCCCGCCCGCGGCCCGGTGGGCGGCGGCCAGCCGCAGCGCCCGCGTCGTGAACTCCGGTTCGTTCAGCAGCCGCGTCAGCTCGCGCCGGATGCGGGTGCCGTCGAGCTCCGGCTCGTGCGGGACGGCCAGCCCGGCGCCGCTCTCCACCACCCGCGCGGCGAAATCGTGGCAGTCGACCCAGAAGGGCAGCACCAGCAGCGGTTTGCCGAAGTACAGCCCCTCGTTGACCCCGTTGCCGCCGCCGTGGTTGAAGAAGACCAGGACGTTGGGGTGGGCGAGGACGGCGAGCTGCGACGCGACCCAGGTCTCCACCCTGAGATTCGGCGGCAGCTCGGCGGGCAGCTCGGCGCGCTGGTCGGCGGGGAGCTTCCAGAGCACGTGGTGCTCCGGCCCCAGCGCCTCGACCACGCCGAGGATCGCGTGCAGCTGGGCCCGGCTCAGCCGCATGATCGTGCCGAACCCGATGTAGACGATCGACTCGTGCCGGTCGAGCCAGGTCGCGAGGTCGTCGCCCGCCGGGAGGTCGTGCCTGCCATCGGGCACCATCGCACCGACGAACCGCAGGTTCTCGGGGGTGTCGAAGGGGAGCTCGAGCTCGGGGACGGTGAACGCGAGCACCCCCGCGGCGAGGTCCGCGTACCCGGAGGGGAGGCCGTGCGGGTTGGGCAGCCCCGCCGCGCGGCGGTTGCGTGCCAGCGGCGCGGCCGCGCGCAGCCGGGACGGTCTGACGAGCGCGATCCGGCTGCCGAGCCGGAACCGGAGGTTCGCGAACCGCTGGGCGCGGGTCATGCGCTGCGGCAGGCCGCTGAAGGGGACCGGGAACCGGCGCGGCAGCCGTTCGAAGTAGACGCTGCTGATCGGGATCGGCACCGTCATGACGTAGGGGATGCCGTGCGCCATGGCCGCGTCCATCGCCCAGGTGCTCGACGAGTCCGCCACCACCAGCGCGGGGGCGATCCGGCCGAGCCGGCCGGTGAGCGCACGGTACTTCGCCCAGACGTCCTCCGGCGCGGAGACGGCGTCCAGGAAGGCGTCGAACCGGCGCAGCATGGATCCCGAGCAGAGCGCGCGGTAGGTGTCGGCGCCCCAGTTCGCCGGGTCGAGGCCGGGGTCGCGCGCGCCGACCGAGACGAAGCCGGTCCGGCCGGTCGCCTCGATCGCGGCCTTGCGGTCGTCGGTGGAGGCGAACCACAGCTCGGTCCCGCCCCGCGCGGCGAGCTCCGCCGCCAGCGTGAGCAGCGGGTTGATCAGGCCCGAGTCCGGGTTGGCGGCGAAAAGGATCCCGCCGGTGCCTGCGTCGTTCACGATTGTCGCTTTCTCTCGCTTGTCGGTTCGGGGCGCGGCGTCGGTCACAGCACACCGAGGTCCCGGTCGATGAGGTCGAAGATCTCGTCGTCGGTGGCGGTATCGAGCCCGGCCCCGCCCGTATCGGCCGCGTCGTCGAGCGTCGCGAGCAGGCTCCGCAGCCGGGCGGTGAGCCCGGCCCTCGTCTCCTCGTCCTGGACCGCGGCCACCCGGCCCTCCAGCCGGTCGAGGTCGGCAAGGACCGACCCGGCGCCCGCAGCCCCGCCCAGCTCCGCCGCGAGCAGGGCGGCCACCGCGGCGGCGGTGGGGTGGTCGAAGACCAGCGTCGCGGGCAGCGCGAGGCCGGTGCGCCGGGAGAGCCTGGTGCCGAGCTCGACCGCGGTCACCGAGTCGAAGCCGAGCTCGGCGAACGGGCGATCCAGATCGTCGAGGTGCGCGCCGGAGTAGCCGAGCACCGCGCCGACCTCGGCGGCGACCAGGTCGGTCAGCACCGCCTCCGCGTCGGCGGCGGCGAGCCCGGCCAGCCGCTGCCCGAGCTCGGCGCCCGCGGCGCCGCCCGGGTCGGCGGGGGCGGGCACCGCCTCGGGGATCGCGGCGATGAGCGCGCTCGGCCGGGCGAGGGTGAACGGCCCGGCGAAGCGCTTCCAGTCGATATCGGCGACGGTGAGCCCGGTCTCCCCGTGCGCGATCGCTCGCAACAGCAGCGCGAACGCGGGCTCCGGCGCCATTGGGCGGATACCGCGCCTGGTCAGCGCCTCCTGCGCGGTGCCGCCCTCGGTCATGCCGCCGCCGCCCCAGTTCCCCCAGGCCACCGTGGTGGCGGCCAGCCCGGCCGCGCGGCGCCGCCTGCCGAGGCCGTCGAGGAAGGCGTTGCCCGCCGCGTAGGCGGCGTTGGCGGCGCTGCCCCAGGCCGCCGCGCCCGAGGAGAACAGCACGAAGGCCGCGAGCCCGAGGTCCGCGGTCAGTTCGTGCAGCACCGTGGCGCCACCGGCCTTGGCCGCCATGGCGGCGGCGAACTCGTCGATCCCGGTGTCGGCGAGCATGCGCTCCACCGGCACCCCGGCCGCGTGCACCACCGCGGTCAGCGGCTGGTCCGCCGGGAGCGCCGCGAGCAGCGCGGCCACCGCATCGCGATCGGCGACGTCGCAGGCCGCGATGGTGACCGCGGCCCCGGATCCGCGCAGCTCGGCCGCGAGCTCCGCCGCCCCCGGCGCGTCGGGGCCGCGCCGCCCGAGCAGCAGCAGGTGGCCCGCGCCGTTCGCCGCGGCCCAGCGCGCCACCCTGGCGCCGAGCGCGCCGGTGCCGCCGGTGACGAGCACCGTCCCGGCCGGGCGCCACGGGGTCCCGCCGTCCGCGGGCACGGTCGCGCGGGTGAGCCTGCGGCCGTACGCCCGGCCGTCGCGCACGGCGAGCTGATCCTCCGCGCCCGCGCCTGCCAGCAGCGCGGGCAGCACCGCGAGGTCCGCCGCCGAACTGTCCGCGGGCAGGTCGATCAGCCCGCCCCAGCGCTCCGGGTACTCCAGTGCCGCCACCCGGCCGAGCCCCCAGACCGGCATCTGCGCCGCGCCGTTCGCCCGGTCGGCGGGGTCTGCGGTGACCGCGTCGACGGTCACGCACCACACGCGGGTCGCCGCGGCCAGGTCGTGCAACGCCTGAACGAGCAGCGCGGTGCCGGTGAAACCGGCGGTGAGCACCGGGAATCCGGGGGCAGGGCGCTCGTCGGTGCCGAGCAGCGAGAGCACCCCCGCCTGCGGGGGCAGCGCGCCGATGCGGGCGGCGAGCCCGGCCCGCGTCTCCGCAGCGCCGACCTCGAGCACGGTGACCGCGGCGGTCTGCCCGAGCACCGCGGTCAGCGCCGCCGGGGCGCCGCCCGGCGGCACCACGACCAACCAGTCCCCCTGCGGCACGGCGCTCGTCGGCGTGACCGGCGCCCAGGTCTCCCGATACAGCCAGCGCTCGGCCTCCGCCGCACCCGCCCGGCGCTCGCGCCACCGCGCCAGCCCGGGCAGCACGGCACCGAGCGGGCCTGGCTCGACCTCGAGTTCGGCGGCGAGCGCGGCGAGGTCGCCGTGCTCGATGGCCTGCCACAGCCCGGCGTCGGTCTCGACCGGCGGGGCGGCGGGAACGCCGGGCTCCGGCCAGAAGCGCCGGTGCTGGAAGGCGTAGGTGGGGAGCGGGACCGGCCGCGGCGGCCGCCCGCCGAACCACGCGGCCCAGCCGATGTCACCGCCTGCCACCCCGAGCGCGGCCAGCGCGGCGAGCAGCGTCCGCTCGGCGTCGCGGTCGGCGCGCGCCACCGGCACCGCGACGACCTCGGCGCGCTCGTCCGGTTCGAGCACGCCGAGCACCGACGCGGTCGCGGTCGCGTCCGGCCCCAGCTCGACGAAGCCGCGCACCTCGCGGGCCAGCAGCGACCGGATGCCGTCCGCGAAGCGCACGGTCTCCCTGGCGTGCCGCACCCAGTAGTCGGGCGCACCCCACTGCTCGGCGGTGACCGGCTCGCCGGTCCGGTTCGAGATCACCGGAATCCGCGGCTCCGCGAACCGCATTCCGGCGCAGACCCGCTCGAACGCGCCGAGCATCGGGTCGAGCAGCGCCGAGTGGAAGGCGTGCGAGACCTCCAGCCGCGTCACCTTGCGGTCCAGCTCCGCGAAGTGCGCGGCCGCGAGCTCGACGGCGGCCGCGGCGCCGGAGAGCACCACCGACCGCGGCCCGTTCACCGCGGCGAGCGCGAGGTCGGCGGCGAGCTGCCCGGCCACCTCGGCCTCGGTGGCCTGCACCGCCACCATGGCGCCCCCCGCGGGCAGCCCCTGCATCAGCGTGCCGCGCGCGACGACGAGCCGCGCTCCGTCGGCCACCGGCAGCGCGCCCGCCGCGCAGGCCGCGGTGAGCTCGCCCACCGAGTGCCCGATCAGGAAATCCGGGGTGACGCCGTAGCTCTCCAGCAAGCGGAACAGCGCGAGGCCGAGCGCGAAGAGCGCGGGCTGGGCGTACTCGGTCCTGGCGAGCAGCTCGGCCTGCTCCGGATCGAAGGCCACCTCGCGCAGTGGGCGGCCGAGCAGCGGGTCGGCCGCCGCGCAGACCTCGTCGAAAGCGGCGGCGAAGGCCGGGTACGCGGCGTACAGCTCCCGGCCCATCCCGGCGCGCTGCGCGCCCTGACCGGGGAAGACGAAGGCGATCCCGCCTGCCCGCGCGCGGCCGTCGAGCACCGCGGCGGTGGGTTCGCCCGCGGCGAGCGCGGCCAGCCCCGCGGTGAGCTCGGCCCGGTCGGCGGCGAGCACCACCGCCCGGTGCTCCAGCGCGGCCCTGGTATCGATCAGCGACCAGGCGAGCTCGGCCCCGCTCGGCTCCGGCGTCCGCTCCAGGAACGCGAGCAGCCGCGCGGCCTGTGCCCGCAGCGCCCGCTCCGAGCGCGCGGAGACCGGGAACGGGAGGACGCGGGCGGGCGCGGGCGCGGGTTCGGCGGCGCGGGCGGGCGCCTGCTCCAGGATCACGTGGGCATTGGTCCCGCTGATCCCGAAGGACGAGACCGCGGCCCGCCGCGGCCGGTCGCTCCGCGGCCACGGCGTGGTGGCGGTGACCAGCTCGACCGTCCCTGCGGACCAGTCCACCTCCGCGGTCGGCTCGCCCGCGTGCAGGGTGGCGGGGACGATGCCGTGCCGCAGCGCCTGCACCACCTTGATCACACCGGCGACGCCCGCCGCGGCCTGGGTGTGGCCGATGTTCGACTTGATCGAGCCGAGCAGCAGCGGCCGGTCCGGGGCGCGGTCGCGGCCATAGGTGGCGAGCAGCGCCTGCGCCTCGATGGGGTCACCCAGCGCGGTGCCGGTGCCGTGCGCCTCGACCACGTCGATTTCCGCGGCGGCGAGCCCGGCCCGGCGCAGCGCGGCACGGATCACGCGCTGCTGCGCGGGGCCGTTCGGCGCGGTCATGCCGTTGGAGGCGCCGTCCTGGTTGACCGCGGACCCGCGCAGCACCGCGAGCACCGGGTGGCCTGCGCGCTCCGCCTCGGAGCGCCGCGCCAGCACGACGACGCCGACGCCCTCGGCGAAGGCCATCCCGTCGGCGCCCGCGGCGAAGGCCTTGCAGCGGCCGTCCGGCGCGAGGGCGCGCTGCTGCGAGAACCCGATGAACCCGGCGGGCGACAGCATCACCATCACCCCGCTCGCCACCGCGAGCCCGCACTCTCCCGAACGCAGCGCCTGCGCGGCGAGGTGCATGGCGACGAGCGAGGACGAGCAGGCGGTGTCCACCGTGACCGCGGGGCCCTCCAGGCCGAAGACGTACGACACCCGGCCGGAGAGCACGCTCGACAGGTTTCCGGTCATCGCCAGGCCGTCGATCGCGCCTGCCCCGCCGCCGCTCTGCGGCGCCGGATTGGCGCCGACGTAGACGCCGGTCCGGCTGCCGCGCAGCGAGAGCGGGTCGATCCCGCTGCGCTCGAACGCCTCCCACGTGGTCTCCAGCAGCAGCCGCTGCTGCGGGTCCATCGCGGTGGCCTCGCGCGGTGAGATCCCGAAGAAGGCCGCGTCGAAATCGCCGACGTCACGCAGGAATCCGCCGTGCCGCACGTACGACGTGCCCGGATGCTCCGGATCCGGGTGGTACAGCCGCTGCAGATCCCAGCCGCGATCGGTGGGGAAGCCGGAGATCGCGTCCACCCCGTCCACCGTCAGCTGCCACAGCTCATCGGGGGATCCGACGCCGCCGGGGTAGCGGCAGGCCATCCCGACGATCACGATCGGGTCGTCCTCGGCGGGCAGTGGCTCCGGCACCGGCTCAGGAGCGGCCGGGTCGGCGCCGAACGCCTCGGTGAGCAGGAAGCGGGCCAGCTCGCGCACGGTCGGGTGGTCGAAGACCATGGTGGAGGGCAGGTTCAGCCCGGTCACCTCGGCCAGCCGGTTACGCAGCTCGACCGCGGAGAGCGAGGTGAAGCCGAGTTCCTGGAAGGCGCGGTCCGGATCGACCGCGGCGGGCTCCGCGTGGCCGAGCACGGCCGCGACCCCGGCCCGCACCAGCTCCACCGCGCGGAGCAGCCGGTCCCGCACCGACAGCGCCGAGAGCTGTTCGCGCAGCGCCGAGCCCGCGATATCGGTGCGCTGCGCGGCGCGCGGCTCCGCGAGCAGCCGCGCCGCCGCGGGCACCGTGGTGATCAGCGGGCTCGGCCGCAGCATGGTGAAGAGCGGGACGAAGTTCTCCCACTTCACATCGCCGATCAGCACCGCGGTCTCGTCCCGGTCGAGCGCGAGATGCAGCGCGGTGACGGCGATCTCGGGATCCATCGGCGGCAGCCCGTGCCTGGTCTGGCGTTCGCCGACGACCAGCCCCTCCACGATCCGGTTCTCGTCCCACATGTCCGGCGTGCCCCAGACGCCCCAGGCGACGGCGAGCGCGGGGCGTCCGGCCGCCCTGCGGCGCCGCGCCAAGGCGTCGAGGTGCGCGTTGGCCGCCGAGTAGGCGCCGTGCGCACTGCTGCCCCAGACCCCGGCCACCGAGGAGAAGAGCACGAAGGCGTCCAGGTCGAGCCCGGCGGTGAGCTCGTCCAGCGCCTCCGCGCCGCGCACCTTGGCGCGGGTCATGGCCTCGAACTCGGCGGCCGTCGTGCTCGCCAGCGCGGCGAGCTCCAGCGAGGCGGCGGCGTGCACCACCGTGCGCAGCGGGTGCTCGGCGCTGTCCGCCAGCGCCACCGCCGCCGCGAGCTCGTCCCGGTCGGCGACATCGCAGGCGAGGACGGTCACCACCGCGCCGAGTTCGCGCAGCTCGGCCGCGAGTTCGGCGGCGCCGGGCGCCGCAGGCCCGCGCCTGCCGAGCAGCACGAGGCGCTCGGCGCCGTTGCGCACCGCCCAGCGCGCGATCAGCGCGCCGAGCGTCCCGGTCCCGCCGGTGACGAGCGCGGTGCCGCCGGTGCGCCAGCCGGGCTCGGCGTCCAGCCCGGCGGGGACGTCGGCCACGATCCGCCGTGCCAGGAGGCCGGACGGCCGGATCGCGAGCTGGTCCTCACCGGAACCGCCCGCCAGCGCGGCGGCGAGCCGGGCGAGCGCGGGCTCGTCCAGGTGCTCGGGCAGGTCGACGAGCCCGCCCCAGCGCCGCGCATGCTCCAGCCCGGCCACCACCCCGAGGCCCCACAGCTGCGCCTGCCCCGGATCGGGATCGGCGCTCGCCACCGCGGTGCGGGTCGCGAGCCACAGCGGCGCGGCGAGCCCCGCGTCCCCGAGCGCCTGGATCAGGACCAGCGCCTCGGTGGCCGCGAGCCCCACGGCGAGCACACCGGCCACGGTGTCGAAGCCGGCCAGTTCGGTGGCGAGCGGGGCGCGCTCCGCGGTGCCGAGTTCGTAGGTCACCGGGGCGGCGAAGATGCCTGCGACGGCGGCGGTCTCCGGCTCCGCGCCGCGCCCAGCGGGCACGACGACGAGCCAGGTCCCCTCCGGTGCCCCGGCGGGCTCGATCCGCTGCCAGTCGACGCGGTAGTGCCACGAGCCGAGCGCCGACCGGTGGCGCCAACGCCGCCGCCTGCGCACCAGCCCGGGCAGCACCAGGTCGGTGGTGGCGGCATCGATCCCGAGCTCGGCGGCGACGGCGGCCGGGTCCGCGCTGTCCACCGCCGCCCAGAACTCGGCGTCCTCCGCGGCGCCGGTTCCCGGCGCGGCACCCGGTGTTGCCTCCAGCCAGTACCGGCTCCGCTGGAAGCGGTAGGTGGGCAGGGCGATCCGCGCCCCGTCCGGCAGCAGCTCGGGCCAGCGCACCGGCGCGCCCGCGACGTACGCCTCGGCGAAGGAGGCGGTCAGCCGATCGAGGCCGCCGTCGTCGCGGCGCAGCGTCCCCACGGTGACTGCCCGCGCCTCGTCCGCCTCGATCACCCGCTGGATCGCGGGGACGAGGACCGGGTGCGGGCTCACCTCGATCAGGAAGCGATGGGTTGCCGCCAGCTCCGTCACCGCCGGGTGGAACAGCACCGGCTCCCGCAGGTTCCGCACCCAGTACTCCGCGGTCAGCTCCGCGCCGTCGAGGTATCCGGCGGTGACCGTCGAACGCATCGGCACCGTGGCCGGGCCCGGCGCGAGCCCGGCGAGCTCCGCGGCGAGGGCGGGCGCGATGTCGTCGACCTGGGCGGAGTGCGAGGCGTAGTCGACCTCGATCCGCCGCGCCGTGACCCCGGCCTCGGCGCAGGCGGCGAGCAGCAGGCCGAGCGCGTCGGCGCCGCCGGAGACGACGGTGCTCTCCGGGCCGTTCAGCGCCGCCACCGCGAGCTGGTCCGCCGTCCCGGTGCGGTCGAGCAGCGCGCGCACGCGCGGCTCCGGCAGCGCGAGCGAGGCCATGCCGCCGCGGCCGGAGAGCTCGGCCGCGATCAGCCTGCTGCGCACCACGATCACGCGCACCGCATCGGCCAGCGACAGCGCGCCTGCGACGCAGGCCGCCGCGATCTCACCCTGCGAGTGCCCCACCACGGTGTCGGGGACGACGCCCGCCGCCCGCCACACCGCGGCCAGCGCCACCATCACCGCGAACGAGGCGGGCTGCACGACGTCGACCGCCTCCGGCGGTTGCCCGTCCGCGGTGAGCACGGCGTGCAGGGACCAGCCGGTGCGCGGGTCCATCTCGGCGGCGCAGCGGTCGATCCACTCGGCGAAGACCGCCGAATCGCGCAGCAGCTCCCGGCCCATCCCGGCCCACTGCGCACCCTGTCCCGGGAAGACGAAGGCGACCCGGCCGTGCCCGGCGCGGCCGCGCAGCACCCGCTCGGCCGCGTCGCCTGCGGCCACCGCGGCCAGCCCCGCCCGCAGCTCGGCGCCATCCAGGCCGAGCACCACCGCGCGGTGCTCCAGCGCGGCGCGGCCGGTCGCGAGCGAGCGGGCGGCGGCGCCGGGGTCGGCACCGCCGTCGAGCAGCTCGCCGAGCGCCGCCGCCTGCGCGCGCACCGCGGGGCCGGTCGCCGCGCCGAGCACCAGCGCGAGCGGGCGCCGCGCGTCGTCCGGCGCCGGGGCGGCCTCCGCCCCCTGCGGTGCCTGCTCGATGATGACGTGCGCGTTGGTGCCGCTGACGCCGAACGAGGAGACCGCGGCCCGCCGCGGCCTCCCGGTCTCCGGCCAGTCGGCTGCCTCGGTCGCCAGCCGCACCGCGCCCGCGGCCCAGTCCACGTGCGGGCTCGGCTCGGTGATGTGCAGTGTCTTCGGCACGATGCCGTGCCGGAGCGCCTCCACCATTTTGATCACCCCGGCCACCCCGGCCGCGGCCTGGGTGTGGCCGAGGTTGGACTTGAGTGAGCCGAGCTGGACCGGACGGTCCGCGGGGCGGTCGAGGCCGTAGGTCGCGAGCACCGCCTGCGCCTCGATGGGGTCGCCGAGCGCGGTCCCGGTTCCGTGCGCCTCGACCACGTCGACGTCGGCTGCGGTCAGCCCGGCCGACCGCAGCGCCTGCCTGATCACGCGCTGCTGTGCGGGGCCGTTCGGGGCGGTCAGGCCGTTCGAGGCGCCGTCCTGGTTGACGGCGGAGCCGCGGACCAGCGCCAGCACCGGGTGCCCGTTCCTGCGGGCATCGGAGAGCCGCTCCAGGAGCAGCAGCCCCGCGCCCTCGGAGATGCTCGTCCCGTCGGCGTCCGCGGCGAAGGACTTGCTCCTGCCGTCCGCCGCGAGCCCGCCCTGCCGGGAGAACTCCACGAAGGTGCCCGGTGTCGCCATCACGGTGACGCCGCCCGCCAGCGCCATCTCGCACTCCCCCGAGCGCAGCGCCTGCAGCGCCGAGTGCAGCGCGACCAGCGACGAGGAGCACGCCGTGTCCACCGTGACGGCGGGCCCCTCCAGCCCGAAGGTGTAGGAGATCCGGCCGGAGACGACGCTGCCGGAGACCCCGGTGGCCAGGAACCCCGCCACCTCCTCGGGCACCTCGGTGACCTGCGCGCCGTAGTCGTGGTACATGACCCCGGCGAAGACGCCGGTCCGGTGGCCGCGCAGCGACATCGGGTCGATGCCTGCCCGCTCGAAGGTCTCCCAGGCCAGCTCCAGCAGCACCCGCTGCTGCGGGTCCATCGCGAGCGCCTCGCGCGGCGAGATCCCGAACGGCGCCGGATCGAAATCGGCGGCGCCGTCGAGGAATCCGCCGGCGCGGGCCGGGTCGGTGCGGCGCTCCGCGGGCAGCCGCCAGCCGCGGTCCAGCGGGAACGGTGCGATCGCGTCCCGGCCCGCGGCAACGAAATCCCAGAGCGCGGCGGGTGATTCGATGCCGCCGGGGTAGCGGCAGCCCATCGCCACGATGGCGATCGGGTCGTCGGTGTCCGCCCGTGCCGCCGCAGGCGCCTGCTCCGCCGCGGGGGCGCCGAGCGCCGTCTCGCGCAGGAACCCGGCCAGCTCGGCGGGGGTCGGGTAGTCGAACACCACCGTCGCGGGCAGCCGCAGCCCGGTGCTCGCGGCGAGCCGATTCCGGAATTCGATGGCGGTCAGCGAGGTGAAGCCGAGCTCGGCGAAGGCAGCGTCCGGGCCGATCCGCCCGGTATCGGCGTAGCCGAGCACGGCACCGGCCTCGGTGACGACGGTGTCGAGCAGCAGCTTGCGCTGGTCCGGCTCGGGCAGCCCGGCGAGCCTGCGGGTCAGCGAACGGTCTCCGGAGCGGGCCCGCCGGACGGTGCGGACCAGGCCGTGCAGCAGCAGCGGTGCCGCGTCCGCGGCGACCGCCGTGCGCAGCGCGACCGGGTCCACCCGCAGCGGGACCACCGCGGCGAGGCCGGTGCCCGCGGCGGCGTCGAGCAGCGCCAGCCCCTCGGCAGCCGTCATCCCGGCGATGCCCGCCCGGCTGAGCCGCGCCACGTCGTCCGCGCCGAGCTCGGCGGTGAGCCCGTCGGCGCGCGCCCAGCGCCCCCAGGCCAGGGCGAACCCGGGCAGCCCCTCGGCCCGGCGGAGTCCGGCGAGCGCGTCCAGGTAGGTGTTGGCGGCGGCGTAGCCGGACTGGCCGGGGGTACCGAGCAACCCGGCCGCCGAGGAGAAGAGGACGAGCGCGGGCGGCCGCGGCCCCCTGGTCAGCTCGTGCAGGTTCCACGCGGCGTCCACCTTCGCCCGCAACACCGCGGCGACCCGCTCCCCGGTCTGCGCGGTGACGACGCCGTCGTCGAGCACGACGGCCGCGTGCACGATCGCGTCGAGCTCGGGCAGCGTCGCCAGCAGCGCGCGCAGCGCCTCCCGATCGGCGGCGTCGCACGCGGCGACGGTGACCTCGGCGCCCGCGGCGGTCAGCTCTTCCCGCAGCGCCGCGGCGCCGGGCGCGGCCGGGCCGCGCCTGCTGGTCAGCACCAGTTCGCGCACGCCGTGCTCGGTGACGAGGTGCCTGGCCAGCTCGGCTCCGATGGTTCCGGTGCCGCCGACGATCAGCACGGCGCCGCCGCGCCGCCACGGCACGGCCGCCGCGCCGCCCGCCGCGCCGAGCCTGCGCAGCCGGGGTACGAACGCCGCGCCCGCGCGCAGCGCGAGCTGCGGCTCCCCGGTGCGCACCGCGGCCGCGAGCAGCTGCCGCGAGCGCGGGTCGTCGTCGAGGTCGGCGAGCACGAACCTCCCCGGATGCTCGGCCTGCACCGATCGGAGCAGCCCCCACACCGCCGCTCCGGCGAGGTCGATGGCGCTCCCGGCCTGCTCCGCCCCGACGGCACCGCGGGTGACGACGACCAGCGTCGAGCTGTCGAACTCGGCGGTGCCGAGCCAGCTCTGCACCAGCGCGAGGGCGCGGCGCACCGCCAGCTGCGCGGCGGCGGCGTCGGCGGCGTCCTGGCGGAACTCGACGTACACCGGCGCCGCGGCGCCGGTGACGCCGCGCAGCGGCTCCGGCGCGGCGCCGGGCAGCAGCTCCGGATCGGACCGCTCACCGTCCAGCTCGGCCGCGTCCCAGCCGACGGTCAGCAGGTCGTCGGCGGTGCGGGCGGGCAGCTCGCGCAGCGTGACGGCGTCGGCGGTGAGCACGGGCCGCCCCGAGTCGTCGGTGACCCGCACCGCGACCGCGCCGGACTCCTGCCTGGACAGCCGGACCCGCAGCGCGGTGGCGCCGGTGCGGTGCAGCGTGACGCCGCGCCAGGCGAACGGGAGCAGCGGCCGCCCCTGCGCCGCGCCCGCGGGCGCGAAGGCCAGCGCGTGCAGCCCGGCGTCGAGCAGCGCCGGGTGGATCCCGTACCGCTCGGCATCGCCGAGCCCGGCGGGCGCCCGCACCTCGGCGCAGACCGTCGTCCCGGTGCGCCAGGCCGCGGCGAGCCCCTGGAAGGCGGGGCCGTAGACCATGCCGAGCGCGGCCATGGTGTCGTAGAGCCCGTCCAGCTCGGCATCGCCGACCGGCTCGGCACCCGCGGGCGGCCACTCCGCGTCCTCGCCCGGTTCCGGCCCATCGGCCCTGACCAGCACCGCGGCCGCGTGCCGCTGCCATCCTTCCGCGCCGGGCGCCGCGGGGCGCGAGTGGATCAGCACGGCCATGCGGCCGTCCGCGCCCGCCGCCGCGAACTCGACCTGGAGCTGCGCCGCGCCGTCGGCGGGCAGCACCAGCGGTGCCTCCAGCGTCAGCTCCTCCAGCCGGTCGAAGCCGTCCGGGGCGCCCGCGCGCAGCGCCAGCTCGGCGAAGGCGGCGCCGGGCAGCAGAACGGTGTCGCCGATCGCGTGGTCGGCGAGCCACGGCTGGGCGCGCGGCGTGAGCACACCGGTGATCACCCCGGCGCCCGAGCTCGCCACCGAGACCGCGGCCGCGAGCAGCGGATGGTCGACGGCGGTCAGCCCGACCGCGCCGAGATCGCCCGCGTGCGCGGCGGGCTCCATCCAGTAGCGGGTGCGATCGAACGGATAGGTCGGCAGCTCGATCGGCGTCGCGCCGGACTCCGCGAAGACCGGCCGCCAGTCCACCGGCACCCCGGCCGCGTGCAGCACGGCGAGCGCAGCGGTGAACCGCCCGCCGCCCCCGTCGTCGCGGCGCAGCGTCCCGGTGACCACCACCTCGGCCCCGGCCGCCTCGGCCGTCTGCTCGATCCCCGCGGTGAGCCACGGGTGCGCGCTCGGCTCGACGACGGTGTGAAAGCCGTCCGACAGCGCGGCGAGCACGGTCCGCTCGAACTCGACCGGCTCCCTGGCATTGCGGTACCAGTACTCCGGCCCCAGCTCGGTGGGGGCCAGAATCGCACCGGTCACCGCGGAGTAGAAGGGGATCGCCGAGGTCATCGGCTGGATTCCGGCGACCGCCGCGAGCAGCCGCTCGCGCAGCGGCTCGACCCGGTCGCAGTGGCTCGCCACGGTTCCCGGCAGCATCCGCGCCCTGGTTCCGGCCGCGACGCAGCTCGCCACCAGCTCGCGCAGCGGCTCCTCGTCGCCGGCGACGACGGTGGCGGTCGGGTTGTTGACCGCGGCGACCGCGAGCTCGGGGCGGGTCGCGAGCAGCTCGCGCACCGCCGCGACCGGTGCGCCGATCAGCGCCAGCGTGCCGCGCCCGGCGAGCTCGTCGGCGAACAGCCGGGAGCGCCGGACCACGATCCGCGCGGCGTCCGGCAGCGAGAGCACCCCCGCGACGCAGGCGGCGGCGATCTCGCCCTGCGAATGCCCGGCGACCGCGCCCGGCTCGACCCCGCGGGAGCGCCACAGCGCGGCCAGCGCCACCATCACCGCGAACAGCACCGGCTGCATGACGTCGGTCCGGTCATCGGGCAGCTCGTCGGCGGCCAGCACATCCGCCAGCGACCAGCCGGTCAGCGGATCCAGCTCGGCGGCGCACTCCGCGAGCTTCGCCGCGAAAACCGGTTCGGCGCGCAGGAGTTCGGTGGCCATCCCGGCCCACTGCCAGCCGTGCCCGGGAAAGACGAACAGAATGCCGCTGCCCTTCGCCCGCACCCGATCCCGGACCACGGCGGCCGAGATCCGGTCGGCCGCGAGCGCCGCGAGGCCGTCCGCGAGCTCGGCGCGGCCGGCGGCGAGCACCACGGCGCGCTCGTCCAGCGGGGAGCGGGTGGTCGCCAGCGCGAAGGCGAGGTCGGCCGGGGACAGCGCGGGGTCGGCGGCGAGCAGGTCGCCGAGGTGCGCCGCGGCGGCCAGGAGCGCCTCCCGATCCTTGCCGGTCACCAGGTACGGCAGCACGCCTGCGGTACCTGCGGCGGCCACCGCCGGCTCCGGATCCGGCGCCTGTTCGAGGATCAGGTGCGCGTTCGTCCCGCTCACGCCGAACGAGGAGACCCCGGCACGCCGCGGCCGCTCCGCGGCGGGCCAGTCCCGCGCACCGGTGAGCAGCCGGACCCGGCCGGCCGCCCAGTCCACGTGCGGGGTCGGTTCGTCCACGTGCAGGGTGGCGGGGAGCACCCCGTGCCGCAGCGCCTGCACCATCTTGATCACCCCGGCGACGCCCGCGGCGGCCTGGGTGTGGCCGATGTTCGACTTGATCGACCCCAGCCACAGCGGCTCCGGCGCCCGCCGGTCGCGGCCGTAGGTCGCCAGCAGTGCCTGCGCCTCGATCGGATCGCCGAGCACCGTCCCGGTGCCGTGCGCCTCGACGGCGTCCACCTCCCCCGGCTCCAGCCCGGCATCGGCCAGCGCCTGCCGCACCACCCTGCGCTGCGCCGCCCCGTTCGGCGCGGAGAGCCCGTTCGAGGCGCCGTCCTGATTCACCGCGGAGCCGCGCACGACGGCGAGCACCCGCCTGCCGTTGCGCCTGGCATCGGAGAGCCGCTCCAGCAGCACCAGCCCGACGCCCTCGGCGAACCCGGTGCCGTCCGCGGCGGCGGCGAACGCCTTGCACCGCCCGTCGGCGGCGAGGCCGCGCTGCCTGGACACCTCGATGAAGGCGGCGGGCGTGTGCATGACGGCGACTCCGCCCGCGAGCGCGAGGTCGCAGTCGCCGCCACGTAGCGCCCGCGCCGCCAGGTGCAGCGCGACCAGCGAGGACGAGCACGCCGTGTCCACCGTGATCGCGGGGCCGGAGAGCCCGAAGGTGTAGGAGACCCGGCCGGAGAGCACGCTGCTCGCGCTGCTGGTGAGCACCTCGCCCTCCAGCGCGCTCCCCGCGGCGGCCAGCACCGACGGGTGGTCGCCGGAGCCGCCGCCGACGTACACCCCGACGTTGCTCCCCGCCGTCGAGAGCGGCGGGATTCCCGCGCGCTCGAACGACTCCCATGCCGCCTGCAGCAGCAGCCGCTGCTGCGGGTCCATGGCCAGTGCCTCGCGGGGCGAGATGCCGAAGAGCCGCGCGTCGAACGCGCCGGGGTCGGTGAGGAACCCGCCCTCGGTGGAGTAGCTGTGCCCCCGTGCCTCGGGGTCGGCATCGAAGAGCCGGGCGAGATCCCAGCCCCGGTCCGTCGGGAACCCGCCGATGGCGTCGGCGCCGCGGGCAACGAGATCCCAGAGTCCATCGGGCGTCTCGATGCCGCCCGGGTACCGGCAGCTCATCGCCACGATGGCGATCGGCTCGCCCGCGGCGCCTGCCAACCGCTCGTTCTGCCTGCGCAGCCGCTCGTTCTCCAGCAGGGAGCGGCGGAGCGCCTCCGCGACGTCGCGCACTGACCTTTCCACGTTCATTCTCCGCTTCTCGTCATTCGCGTTCACTGCGCTCGAAGGCCATGCGCACGAGTTCGTCGGTGTCCATCGCGAGGATGGCGGTGCTGTCGTCGTCGGATATCGGTGCCGCGTCGTCGTTCCCGGCGAGCTCGAGCACCGGCTCGAGCAGCCCGGCCCGCCGCAGCCTGGCGAGCGGGACGGTGCGCAGCACCTCGCGCAGCGCGATCTCCTCGGCGTCGCCGCCCGCCTCCGGCTCGTCCGCCAGCAGTTCGGCGGCGAGGTACCCGGCCAGCGCGGCGGCGGTCGGGTGGTCGAAGACCACGGTGGTCGCGAGCCCGACCCCGGTCGCCGCGCCGAGCCGGTTGCGCAGCTCGACCGCGGTCAGCGAGACCAGCCCCTGGTCCAGCAGGGTGGTGTCCGGGTCGACGGCGGCGGGGTCGTCGTGGCCGAGGACCGCGGCCACCTCGCGGCGGACCAGCCGCAGCAGCCTGCGCTCGCGCTCGGCCGCCGGGTACCCGGCGAGCTCCGCGGTCAGCTCGCGCCGGACCGAGCCCCGGTCGGCGGGGTGCTCGAGCAGCGCCTCGCCGGCCTCGGGGACGCCGGTGAGCAGCGGGCTCGGCCGGGCCGATGCGAAGATCGGCGCGAACAGCCGCCAGTCCAGGTCCGCGACGATCGAGAGCGCTTCGTCCCGCTCGACGGCGGCGACCATGGCGTCGAGCGCGGCGGCGGCGGGCATGGCGCGAATCCCGCGCCGGGACAGCTCGTCCCCCGCCTCCGCCACCATGCCGCCGGACCAGCTCCCCCATGCCACGGAGGTGGCCGGTGCGCCCCCGGCGCGGCGGCGGGCGGCGAGGCCGTCCAGGTAGGCGTTGCCCGCGGCGTACGCCGCCTCCTGCGCGCTGCCCCAGGCGGCGGCGCCCGAGGAGAAGAGCACGAAGGCGTCCAGCTCGCCGGTCAGCTCGTCCAGGTGCGCGGCGCCGAGCACCTTGGCCGCCCTGGTCGCGATCAGCTCGCCCGAGGTCAGCTCGGCCGCCGCCGCCCTGTGGTTGACGCCTGCCGCGTGCACGACGGCGGAGAGCGGCAGCTCGGGCGGGATCGCCGCGAGCACCGCCGCCAGCTGTGCGCGGTCGGTCACGTCGCAGGCGGTGATCGTCACCGCGGTGCCCGCGGCGCGCAGCTCGGCGGCGAGCTCGGCCGCGCCCGGCGCCTCCGCGCCGCGCCTGCCGAGCAGCACCAGGTGCCCGGCGCCCGCGCCCGCCGCCCAGCGGGCGACGTGCGCGCCGAGCTCCCCGGTGCCTCCGGTGATCAGCACCGTGCCGCGCGGCGTCCAGCTCCGCGCCTGCGCTGTGCCGCGCAGCGGTGCCCTGACCAGCCGTCTGCCGAACACGGCGCCCGCGCGGATCGCGACCTGGTCCTCACCCGACCCGGCGAGCACGGCGACGGCGGCATCGGCGTCGGCGTCCTCGCCCAGGTCGATCAGGCCGCCGAACAGCGCCGGGTGCTCGAGCGCGAGCACCCGGCCCAGACCCCAGACCTCGCTCTGCTCCGGCCGGACCGGCGGGTCGCCCGGCGTCACCGCCACCGCCGCCGTGGTGACGAACCACAGCGGCCCGCCGCCCCCGGCATCGATCCACGCCTGGGCCACGGTCAGCGCCTCGACGAGGGCGGCTCCGTCCGGTGCCGTGCCGTGCCGCCGGAGTGGCAGCAGCGCGCCGTCCACCGGCCCCGCCGCGCGGAGCTGTCCGGCGATCGCCGCCCGGTCACCCGCGGGGACGGCGGTCACCGCTTCGGCGCCGCTCGCCGCCAGCGCGGCCCGCAGCGCGGCGCCCGATCCGGTCTCCGGCGCGAGCACCAGCCACCGCCCGCCGCGCACCAGGGCGGGGAGCCGCTCGACGGGCTGCCAGCTCTCCCGGTAGCGCCAGCCGTCGACGGTGTGCTGCCGCCGCGCCCGCCGCCGCCAGTGCGCGAGCGCGGCGGTGACCTCGGGGAGCCCCGGCTGTTCCGGGTCGAGCCCGAGCAGCGCGGCGACGGCGGGCGCCGAGCCGTCCGCCACCGCGTCCCACAGCGGCTCCGCGGCCGGATCCGACGTGCTCCCCGCGCCGGAATCCAGCCAGAACCGGCGGTGCCGGAAGGGGTAGGTCGGCAGCGCGACGGGTGCGGCGCCCGCGGCGGGCAGCGCGGGGCGCACCGCGGCGCCGTGCACCTGGAATGTCGCCAGCGCGGTCAGCAGCCGGAGCCTGCCGCCGTCGTCCCGGCGCAGCGTGCCACCGGCGACCACATCGACGCCGAGCGCCGCTGCGGCCTCCTCGATCGCGGGCGTGAGCACCGGGTGCGGGGAGATCTCGGCGAAGAAGCGGTGGCCGTCGCCGACCAGCGCCTCGATCGCCGCCCCGAACCGCACCGGCTCGCGCAGATTCTCGACCCAGTACGCCGCGTCCAGCTCCGCGCCGGTCAGCGGCGCCGCGCGCACCGTGGAGAAGAGCGGGATCCGCCCGGGCCGCGGGGTGAGCCCGGCCAGCTCGGCGGCGAGCCGGTCCGCGACCGCGGCGACCTGCTCGGTGTGCGAGGCGTAGTCCACCTCGATCCGGCGGGCGCGCACGTCCATGGCCGCACACTCCGCCAGCACCGCCGCCAGCCCGGCCGCCGGGCCTGCCACCACGGTGGCGGCCGGGCCGTTGACGGCCGCGACGGAGACCCCGACATCGAGCCCGGCCAGCAGGTCGCCCACCGCGGCGGCGGGCATGGCCAGCGAGGCCATGCCGCCGCGCCCGGCCAGCTCGCTCCCGATCACCCGGCTGCGCAGCACCACGATCCTGGCCGCGTCGGCCGTCGACAGCGCACCGGCAAAGCACGCGGCCGCGATCTCGCCCTGCGAGTGCCCGACCACCACATCGGGGACCAGCCCGTGCGCCTCCCAGACCGCCGCGAGCGCGATCAGCACGGCGAAGGTCACCGGCTGCACCACCTCCACCCGGTCCAGCCGGTCGCCGGGGTCGGTCAGTACGTCGAGCAGCGACCAGCCGGTGAGCGGGTCGAGCACCGCGGCGCACTCCCGGATGCGGGCCGCGAACACCTCGGAGCAGCCGAGCAGCTCCCGGCCCATTCCGGGCCACTGCGCCCCCTGGCCGGGAAAGACGAACGCCACCCTGCCCTGCCGCGCGGTGCCGCGCAGCACCCGCGCCGAGCTGTGCCCCGCCCCGAGCGCGTCGAGGCCGATGCGCAGCTCCGTCGGGTCGGCGGCGAGGACGACGGCCCGGTGCGGCAGCGCCGCGCGGGTGGTGGCCAGCGCGTGCGCGATGTCTCGCAGCCGCGGCGCCCGCTGCTCGCCGAGCCACGCGGAGAGCCGATTCGCCTGCGCCGCGAGCGATTCCGCCGTGCGCGCGGAGAGCTGGACCGGCACCACCCCCGGCTCGGGCTCGGGCTCGGGCTCGGGGACGGGGGCCGGTGCCTGCTCGAGGATCACGTGCGCGTTGGTGCCGGAGACCCCGAAGGAGGAGACACCCGCCCGGCGCGGCCGCTCCCCCACCTCGGGCCACGGCTCGGCGCCGGTGACGGGCCGCACGGCACCCGCAGCCCAATCCACCTGCGGGGACGGCTCGTCCACGTGCAGCGTCGCCGGGACGGTGGCGCGGCGCAGCGCCTCCACCATCTTGATCAGCCCGGCCATCCCGGCCGCGGCCTGGGTGTGCCCGATGTTCGACTTGATCGAGCCGAGCAGCAGCGGCCGGTCCGCAGGCCGGTCCGCGCCGTAGGTCGCGAGCAGCGCCTGCGCCTCGATCGGATCGCCGAGCACGGTACCGGTGCCGTGCGCCTCCACCACGTCCACATCGGCCGCGGTCAGCCCGGCGCTCGCCAGCGCCTGCCAGATCACCCGCTGCTGGGCCGGGCCGTTCGGCGCCGTGAGCCCGTTCGAGGCGCCGTCCTGGTTCACCGCGGACCCCGCTACGACCGCGAGCACCGGGTGCCCGTTGGCCCTGGCGTCCGACAACCGCTCCAGCAGCACCAGCCCCGCGCCCTCGCCGAAGATCGTCCCGTCCGCGGCGGCGGCGAACGGGCGGCAGCGCCCGGTGCGCGAGATCCCGTCCTGCCGGTCGAATTCGGCGAAGACGCTCGGCGTCGAGAGCACGGTCACCCCACCGGCGAGCGCCAGCCCGCACTCCCGGTTGCGCAGCGCCGCGGCGGCGAGGTGCAGCGCGACGAGCGCGGAGGAGCAGGCGGTGTCGATCGT
Organism: Nocardia sp. NPDC057353; assembly: GCF_042667085.1. Lineage (NCBI taxonomy): Bacteria > Bacillati > Actinomycetota > Actinomycetes > Mycobacteriales > Nocardiaceae > Nocardia > Nocardia sp. NPDC057353. The sequence continues at coordinate 2,398 of NZ_JBHVAK010000079.1, read as the reverse complement.
CACGGCCTGCCCCTCCAGGCCGAAGGTGTATGCCACCCGCCCGGAGGCGACGCTCCCGGTGGTGCCCATGGCGAGAAAGCCGGCGACGTCCTCCGGGACCGCGGTCGCCTGCGCGCCGTACTCGTGGTACATCACGCCGGCGAAGACGCCGGTCCGGCTGCCGCGCAGCGACAGCGGGTCGATCCCGCCCCGCTCGAAGGCTTCCCAGGCCAGCTCGAGCAGCAACCGCTGCTGCGGGTCCATCGCCAGCGCCTCCCGCGGCGAGATGCCGAACAACTCCGGGTCGAAATCGCCGGGGGCGTCGAGGAAGCTGCCGTGCGGCGCGGAGCCGTCGCCGACCGGCGGCCACCCGCGGTCGGCCGGGAGCGGGGCGACGGTGTCGCGCTCCGCCGCCACCAGGTCCCACAGCTCCTCCGGCGACCCGACACCGCCGGGGAACCGGCAGCTCGCGGCCACCACCGCGATCGGCTCCCGCGCCGCGGCCTCCAGCTCGGCCAGGTGCTGCCTGGTCTGCAGCAGCTCGGCGGTGGCGCGACGCAGGTAGTCGCGCAGCTTCGCGCCGTCCGGCGTTTCGTTCGTCATGACCGGTTCCCCAGGTTGTCGTCGAGCAGCCCGAACAGTTCGTCGTCGGACGCGGTCGTCAGGTCGGCGGTTGCGGGTTCCGCGCGTTCGTCGCGATCCCACCCGACGACCAGCGCGCGCAGCCTGGCCCGGATGTGCGGATGCGCGTGCCCCGCCGCCGCCTGCGCGCGCAACCGCTCCGCGAGCAGCTCCACCTGTGCGCCGAGGTCGGCGCCGCGGTCCGCGGTGCCCGCGGCGAGTTCCCGGCTCAGGTAGCCGGCCAGCACGGCGACCCCCGGGTGGTCGAAGACCAGCGTCGGCGGCAGCGTGAGCCCGGTGCGCGCCGCGAGGCGGTTGCGCAGCTCCACCGCGGCCAGCGAGTCGAAGCCGAGGTCGCGGAAGGACTGCTCGGCCTCGACGGCGTCCGGGCCCGCGTGCCCGAGCACGACGGCGACCTCGGTCCGCACCACCCGCTCCAGCTCCCGGCTGCGCTGCTCCGGGGCGAGCACTGCGAGCCGGTCGCCGAGCGAGTCCGTGGCCTCGCCCGCGGCCGCCGCCACCCGCCTGCCCGGTGCCGGGGCGATGGCGCGCAGCAGCGGCGGCGCCGGCTCGGTGAGCGCGGGCAGCCGCATCGGGACGAGAGCCGGTGCCCCGGAGGCCACCGCGACATCGAGGAGCCGCATGCCGTCGGCGGCGGAGAGCGCGTCGGCGGCGCCCGGCCTGGCCGCCCCCCGCATTCCCGCCTCCCACCGGCCCCAGGCCAGCGCCGACGCGGGCAGGCCGAGCGCCGCCCGCGTTCTGGCCAGTTCGTCCAGGAAGGCGTTGGCGGCGGCGTAGTTCGCCTGCCCCGGGGTCCCGACGACGCCCGCGGCCGAGGAGAACAGCACGAAGGCGGTGAGCGGAAGCTCGAGGGTCAGCTCGTGCAGGTGCCAGGCGGCATCCACCTTGGGCCGCAGCACCGGCGACACCCGGTCCGGGGTCAGCGCGGTCACCACGCCGTCGTCCAGCACCCCGGCCGCGTGCACCACCCCGGTGACGTCCGCACCGTGGAGCAGCGCCCGCACGGCGGCGCGGTCGCCGAGATCGCAGGCCGCGATCGTCACCGCCGCGCCGAGCTCGGTCAGCTCGGCCCGCAGTTCCTCCGCGCCCGGCGTCGCCGCGCCGCGCCGGCCGGTGAGCAGCAACCGCCGGACGCCGTGCGCCCGCACCAGGTGCCGCGCGACCTCCACGCCGAGTGCACCGAGCCCGCCGGTGACGAGCACGGTTCCCGACTCCGGCCAGCGGGGTTCGGCCCGCTCCACCGCGCGGGCCCGCCGCAGCCGCGGCGCGAGCAGCGCGCCGTCGCGCACCCGGAGCCACGGCTCGCCCGCGGCGAGCGCGGCGGCCAGCGGCCCCGCTGCCACCTCGTCCATCTCGACCAGGACGAACCGGCCGGGGTGCTCGGCCTGGGCGGAGCGCACCCAGCCGCCGACCGCGGCGCCGCCGAGGCCGCCCGCCGCGACCAGGACCACCAGCCGTGACCGCGCGAACCGGCTGTCGGTCAGCCACTCCGCGGTCAGCTCGGCCATGCGCCGGACCGCGGCGTGCGTGTCCGGCACCGGCTCGGTGCCCTCCTCGACGGCGACGAGCACTGTCTCCGGCGCGCCGTCCAGCTCGGCGAGCGCGGCCACGCAGCGCACCTCGCCCTCGGCGCGGAGCAGCGCGGCCGCCGCGCCGACGCCGAGCATCGTCCAGGAACGCTCCGGTGCCGGGACCGGCGCTTGGATCGGCGTCCAGTCGAGCCGGTAGAGCGAATCGACGGTGCCTGCGGACGCGGCGGGCGCGCCGGTGCCGATCC
>NZ_JBHVAK010000078.1:0-25152 GCF_042667085.1 Nocardia sp. NPDC057353 | reverse complement strand
AAGTACGCTGATGAGATAATCTCGAAGTGATTCAGGAGGCGGTGAGAGCAGGCGATGGTGGACAGGTCGAGCGGCGAGACGGTGCCCGGTTCGGACCGGGCGGTGTACGCGATCTCGGTGGCGGCCGAGCTGGCCGGGATCGCGGTCCAGACCCTGCGGCTCTACGAACAGCACGGGCTCATCACCCCGGCGCGCAGCCCCGGCGGCACCCGCCGCTACAGCGGTGACGACCTCGCCCGGCTGCGGCGGATCGCGCAGTTGAGCAGCCAGGGCGTCAACCTGGCCGGAATCGGCCGGATCCTGGAGCTGGAGGACGACAACGCGGCGCTGACCGCCGAGCGCGATCAGCTCCGCGCCGACGCCGACGACCCGCCGGAGCGCGCCACCGGGTGACGCCCCGGCTCAGGCCGTGCTGCCGTACGCGGCCAGGATGGGTTCGAGTTCGGTCGGGGTGGCGCCGTGCAGGATGACGCGGTCGGCGCCGTGGTCGAACTCCTGCCGGATGCGGGCGACGCACTGCGCGGGGCTGCCGGTGGCGGCGGGTTCCAGCCATTCGTCCGGGATGAGGCCCGCGATGTGTTCGATCTGGTCCGGGGTGGCCCTGTGGTCGATGCCGCCTGGCACCGAGGTCACCACGGGGTCCTGCCGGAAGCGGGCGAGCACGGCGGGGTCCCAGTCGTTGGTGCGCACCATGAGGTCGCCGTAGCCCTGCAGGTAGGTGGCGAGCCTGGCCACGGTCTTGCGCAGCCGCAGCTCCTCGGGGAGGTGGTCGCCCACGGTCGCGAAGCAGGACCACACCCGCACGTCGTCGGGGTTGCGGCCCGCCTGCTCCGCGGCCTCCTTCACGATCCGGACGCTGCGCCGCAGGGTCTCGGGGGTGAAGAAGGTGTGCAGGACGACGTCGTCGAAGGCGCGCCCGCCCAGGGCGAGGGTCTGCGGGCCGAAGGCGACCAGGGCGAGCCGGATGTCCTCGCGGAACTCCGGGTCGAGTACCAGCACCGGGTAGTTCCCGATCGGGCCGGTGTGGTCCACGATCACCTCGCCGCGCCACAGCCTGCGCATGACTCCGGCGAAGTCCTCCATCTGCGCGGTCGTCACCGCCGGGACGCCGAATGCGTTGTAGATGGCGGCGATCCCGCGCCCGATGCCGAGGGTGAAGCGCCCGCCGGAGAGCCGGTGCATGGTCGTCGCCCACGCGCCGGTGATCAGCGGGTGGCGGGTGTTGTGGTTGGTGGCGGCGGTGGCGATCCGCATCCGCTCGGTGACCGCGCAGGCCGCGCCGACCAGCGAGGACGCCTCTTTGACATTCCACCGCTCGGAGATGAACGCGGTCCCGAGCCCGAGCTCCTCGCCGTGCCTGGCCTCCTCGACCAGGGTGCGCGGGTCGCCCGCGCCCGCCAGCAGGTAGTAGCCGAGTTCGTCGAAGGCGGCGCTCATCGGCGCTCGATCAGGTCGAGGGTGCCGAGTTCGCGGATGGCGCGGCAGCCGCGGTCGAGCATGGTGGCGATCATGTCGTCGCCGCGGTCGGTGGCGGCGGAGAAGGCGAAGCCGAGCGCGGTGAGCACGGGGATCTGCAGCATGCCGACCCGGTAGTCCTGCCAGCAGGTCTCGGCCGAGTAGTCGGTGACGCCGTACTCGGCGAGGGCGCGGTGGTAGCGGGCGACCAGGTCGCGCTCGTACTCGGCCCTCACCGGGGGGAGCAGGCTGGTCCCGAGGAAGTAGGCCAGGTCGCGGGCGGGCAGGCCGACGCTCACGGTCTGCCAGTCGACCACCGTGATCCGGGAATCGGCCGGGTGGAACAGCAGGTTGTCGACGCGGAAGTCACCGTGCAGCACCGAGAACCGCTCCGGGGCGTGGAGCAGCCAGGGCTCGGTCAGCTCGGCGACCCGCTCGAGCGTGGCACGGTCATCGAGCCGATCGCCGAGTTTGCCCAGGGTGATCTCGAGGGCGGTGCCGGTGATCCCGGCCAGCCCGGCGGCCAGGTTCGCGTCCGGTTTCGGCATGGCGGTGCCGGTGAAGGAGAGCCAGGCCGGGTCGCACCAGCGCGGGCCGTGCAGCCCGGCCAGCGCGGCGACCGCGGGCGCGGCCTGCTCGGGGGTGCAGCCCGCGAGCTGGTCGCCCTGCGCGGCCGGGGTGAGGTCCTCCAGGAGCAGCACGAATTCCGTTGCCGCCTCGGTGATGTCGCAGTGGTACACGGTGGGCAGTGGCACCGCGACCGTCCCGGCGATCTCGTCGTAGAAGGCGCACTCCGAGCGGTAGCCGAGCGCGCAGCGCTCCCGGATCGCCGGGTCCTGCGCGGGCAGCTTCGCCACCAGCGTGGCGGGCAGCCCCGACGCGGGCGGTGCGGTGGGCGTCACCCGGTAGGTGGCGCCGGTCTGCCCGGTGCCGATCGCCTCGACCCGGACGGCGTCGACGGCCACGCCGAGCACGTCGGCGAGCCAGGGCGCGGTGATGTCCTGCGGACCGGACGGGATCGAGTGGCTTCGAGGCATCGGGGCAGGCGTCCTTGCTGTCGCGATCAGTGGTCCAGGTCACGCTACCGAAGCTATGGTCACCGGTCCAGACACCTGTCCATGCGAATTGCGCCGTTCGGCAACGGGAATGCGTTTCTCGATTGCGCTCGCTCCGCCTCCGTAGTAACTTCTGGACAGTTGTCTGGTCTGTGGTTCGGATCACTGTCTCGGAAGCGTGGAGGGTCGATGGCGTCGAACGCGGCCGTGCTGCGCCGGAACTTCTCCGGCACCGTGCTCGCCAGTCTGGCGACGCTCGGCCGGGCGCTGCGGATCGGCGGCTCGGCGGTGCGGATCGGCACCGCGGACGCGGTTCGGCTGCGCTTCCAGGTGCGCGAGAGCCTGGCCCAGGCCTGGTTCCTGATCACCGTCACCGCGGTGCCGAGCGTGCTGATGGCCATCCCGTTCGGGGTGATCCTCTCGGCGCAGGTCGGCAATATCGTCTCCCAGCTCGGCGCGGACACCATGATCGGCGCGGCGGGCGGGCTCGGCGTGATCAAGCAGGGCGCGCCGATGGCGGCGGCCATGCTGCTCGGCGGCGCGGGCGCGGCCGCCATCGCCGCCGACCTGGGCGCCCGCACCATCCGCGAGGAGGTCGACGCGCTGCGCGTGATGGGGGTGGACCCGATCCAGCGCCTCGTGGTCCCGCGGATCGCGGCCATGCTGGTGGTGGCGCCGCTGCTGAACATCCTGATCATCGTGGTCGGCATCGCCGCCGGGTTCGTGGTCGCGGTCGCGGCGCTGGACGTCACGCCGGGCAGCTACTGGGAGTCCTTCGGCTCCTTCACCACGACCGCCGACATCTGGGTGTCGCTGGTGAAATCCATGATCTTCGGCTTCCTGGTGGTGGTGATCGCCTGCCAGCGCGGGCTGGAGGCCAAGGGCGGGCCGCGCGGGGTGGCCGACGGGGTGAACGCGGCGGTGGTGATGTCGGTGGCCGCGGTGGCGGTGCTGAACACCGTGATCACCCAGGTCGTCACGATGTTCCTGCCGGTCAGGATGGCGTGATGACGGCCTCGTCCTACGCCCCGCCGGGGCTGCGCGGGCTGCGCCGCTACGCGCGGCACGCCCGCCCGCTCGGCCCGATCGAAACGCTCGGCTTCGCGCTCGGGTTCGCCTGGCAGGTGCTCGCCTCGGTGCCGTACACGCTGGTGCACTACCGGCGCCAGACCCTCGCGGTGATCACCGACATGACCTGGGGGCGCGGCTCGGTCATCATCGGCGGCGGCGTGGTCCCGCTCATGCTGCTGCTCGGCGCCGCCATGGGCGCCTCGATCGGCATCGAGGCCTACAGCGCGCTGAACCTGCTCTCACTGGGCCAGCTCTCCGGGCTCATCTCCGCCTTCGGCATCACCCGCGAGCTGGCGCCGATCGCGGCCGGCGTCGGCTTCGCCGCGCAGGCGGGGTGCCGGATGACCGCCGAGATCGGCTCCATGCGCATCTCCGAGGAGATCGATGCGCTGGAGTCGCTCGGCATCCGCTCGGTGCCGTTCGTGGTCACCACCAGGGTGATCGCCGGGATCGTCGCGGTGGCACCGGCGTTCGTGGTCGCGCTGATCCTCAGCTACCTCTCCTGCGAGCTGGTCGTCACCGTCGTGCACGGCACCCCGTCCGGCACCTACGACCACTACTTCGACCAGTTCGTGCTGAGCTGGGACGTCGTCGCCGCCACCATCAAGGTGATGATCTTCGCGGTCGCCGTGGTGCTGATCCACAGCTACCAGGGCTACTTCGCCACCGGCGGCCCGGAGGGGGTCGGCATCGGCTCCGGCCGGGCGATCCGGGCCAGCCTGGTCTCGATCATCGCCCTCGACATGGTCGCCACCATCGCGCTCTGGGGTTTCCAGTCGCCGATCTCGTTCACCGGATGATGTGATGCCCGCCTATTCGCTCTCCGGCACCGAGGTCGGACCCCGCCGCGCCCGCACGATCGGGCTCTGTACCGTCGCGCTCGCCGCCGTGCTGCTGCTCGCCTGGCGGGTGGTCCCCGAGGGCCGCCCGGCCGACGAGATCCGGGTCGAGCTGGTCACCGGAGCGGTCGGGGCCGGTGTCGAGCCGGGGACCGACGTCCGGCTGGACGGTGTGCGGGTCGGCTCGGTGCGCGCCATCGACACCGCGGGCCCCGGCCGCAAGACCGTCGAGCTGGCGCTCTCCGGCTCGCGGCTCTTCGGCCTCACCGACGCGCTGAGCGTGGAGTACGCGCCGGACAACCTCTTCGGCATCACCGCGCTGCAGCTGCGCGCCAACCCCGGCGGCACCGCGCTCGCCGACGGCACCACCGTCGACCTGACCGGCCCCGAGGCGAGCCGGGTGCGCGACGCCACCCTGGCCGCGCTGCTGAAATCGACCGGGCTGCTGACCGATTCGGTGCTCACGCCGGAGCTGGCCGAGCTGCTCGGCACGCTCTCCCGCGACGTGGGCGCCTTCACCCCGCTGCTGCAGGCCATCGGCGCCACCGTCCGCGCCTACGTCGAGACCCGCGAGCTGCCGCCGTCGGTCCTGCTCGCGCAGTTCGGCTCGGCGCTCGCCGGGGTGCCGCCCATGATCACCGGCGGGCTCGACGTGCTCGACGCCGCCTACAGCAACCAGTACTTCCGCACGCCGGAGAACCTGGCCCGGTTCAAGGAGATGTTCGGCGGCATCGACACCCGGCTGCTGCCGGTGGTCACCCAGACCTTCACCACCGCCCGCCCGCACTTCGAGGGGCTGCTGCCGATCGCCACCACCGTGCTGGATCAGATCCCGCGTACCGTCGGCGACCCGGACCGCACCGGCGCGCAGCTCACCGAGCTGCTGGACCGGCTGGCCCGCGCGTTCCGGGAGACCCCCGACGGCCCGGTGCTGACCGCCGAGGTCGAGCTCGACGTGGTTCCCGGCCTCGCCGGGCCGCTGGCCGCGATCGTGGCGGGCCGCTGATGGGCACGCGGGCGCTGGCGTGGCGCGTGGCCACCGCGGTCCTGGTCATGGCGTTCGCGCTGACCGGGGTGTTCCAGCTGGTGCAGCGGCCGGTCGAGGGCGAGACCGCCACCTTCACCGCGCTCTTCACCGACGCCAACGGCCTGCGCGTCGGCGACGACGTGCGGATCTACGGGGTGCAGGTCGGCAAGGTCGAGCGGCTGGAGCTGGACGGCACGCTGGCCAGGGCCGGGTTCACCGTGCAGCGCGCGCACCCGGTCTTCACCGATTCCACCGTCGCCATCCGCTACCAGAACCTCACCGGATTCCGCTACCTGGAGATCGTGCAGCCGGAGCGCCCCACCGCCGAACGCGAGCCTGGCACCGAGTTCGGTACCGCGCAGACCGTCCCCGCCTTCGACATCACCACGCTCTTCAACGGCCTGCAGCCGGTGCTGGCCCAGCTCTCGCCCGGTGAGCTCAATGCCTTCACCGAGAGCATGCTCGCGGTGCTGCAGGGCAACGGCACCGGGATCGGCCCCGCGCTGGACGCCATCGACCGGCTCAGCCGCTACGCCACCGACCGCCAGGCCGTCCTCTCCATCCTGGTCGGCAACCTGGCCCGGATGGCCGAGGTACTGGGCGGCCGCTCCGGCAATGCCGTCCAGCTGCTCACCAACCTCACCAACCTGTTCACCGCCATCGGCGAGAAGCTGCCGGGGCTGGTCGACTTCTCGCTCGCCATCCCGCCGGTCATCCAGCCGATCCGGAACATCCTCGCCGTCCTCGGCATCACCGGCGACCCCGGTCGCGACCTCGATGCCGCGCTGCGGCAGGCCTTCCCGGACCCCGCCGCCGCCACCGCGGTGTTCGACCGACTCCCCGGGCTCATCCAGACCATGGCCGCGGCCGTCCCCGCGACCGGTGCCGAAGCCTGCTCGAACGGCACCGCCACCGCGCCCGAACCGCTACAGGTGCTCATCGCCGGCCAGGGGGTCCTGCTGTGCCGTTCCTGAAACGTCGCGACCAGGATGCGCGGGGCACCGACCTGCGCTGGGGGATCACCGGGCTCTGCCTGTCGGCGCTGCTGGTCGCCGGGGTCGGGGTGGTGTACGTGCGCGGCACCGACGCCACCCGCACCTACCGCGCCGACATCGCGCAGGCGGGCTCGATCCGGGCGGGCGACGACGTGCGGCTGGCGGGCATCCCGGTGGGGGAGGTGCGCGAGCTGACCCTGCTGCCGGACCGGGTGCGGATGACCTTCACCGTGGACGAGGAGGTCTTCGTCGGCGACGGCACCGCGCTCGGGGTCCGGATGCTGACCGTGGTCGGCGGCTACTACCTCGCGCTGGAACCCGCGGGCAGCGCGCCGCTCGGTACCGCGGTGATCCCGCGCGAACGGGTCGTGCTGCCCTACAACCTGACCCAGGTCTTCGAGGCCGCCATCGCCCCGGTCCGGGAGATCGATGGCGGGCTGCTGCGGCAGAACCTGGCCACCCTGGCCGGTTCGGTGCAGGGCAGCCCGGACGCCGTGCGTGCCGCGGTGCGCGCCACCGGCGACCTGGTCGGGATCATGGACCGGCAGAACGCCGACATCTCCCGCGCCCTCGCCGTGGCCGACGAGTACCTGACCGCCGTGAACGGGAGCTCCGACGTGCTCGTGCAGCTGGTGCACAACCTGGGCACCCTGGAGGCGATCGTCCGCACCTACACCACCGAGATCGCCCAGGCGCTGAACGACCTCACCGCGGTGCTGCACGGCCTCTCCCCACTCGGCCGGAAGTGGGACGAGACCTGGGCCGCCCAGGCCCACGCGCTCGCCGAGGCCGTGCCGCCGCTGGACCAGCTGGGGGTGCGGATGAACGAACTGCTCACCGCGCTGAACGCGCTCGGCGACCGGCTGCGCCCGCTGCTGCCACCGGCCGGTGGGGTGGCGCTCGACCACTCCGGGATCTGCGTGCCGGTGCGGGGGGCGGGATGCTGACCCGCGTCCTCGGCTCGCGCGGCTTCATGTCGGTCGCGGTGCTGCTCACCCTGGTCCTGGTCGCCGTCGCCGGGTTCGCGCTGCTGCGCCCGGCCCCGGAGACCCGCACCTACTGCGCCGACCTGCCGGACAGCATCGGGCTCTACGCGGGCAGCGCCGTCACCGTCTACGGCGTCCGGGTCGGCGAGGTCACCGCGATCGAACCGCTCGCCACCGCGGCCAGGGTGCGCTTCACGGTCCGCGCGGACCGGAAGCTGCCGCCGGACGTCGGCGCGGTGACCGTCAACGACACCGTGCTCGCCGACCGCAAGCTCGAGCTCGTCGGCCCCGAGCCCGCAGGCCCCGGGCTCGACCCCGCCACCTGCATCACCAAGGCGCTGACCCCGCAGAGCCTCTCGCGCACCTTCGACGCCCTCGCCGGGCTCGCCGACGAGCTCGACAGCGCCGGGGACCCCGCCGGGCGCGGCGCGGTCGGGGCCGGGCTGGACGCGCTCGACGCCGCCACCGCAGGCACCGGCGCCGAGCTGAACACGCTGCTGAGTCAGCTGGCCCGCGCGCTGAACTCCCCGCGGGCGGCGATCGACCACATCGGCGCGCTCATCGACGCCCTCACCGCCCTGGTGCACCGGGCCCGCGGCGGCTGGGCCACGGTCGAGAACGTCGTCACCGAGCTGCCGCCGACCTTCGACGCCATCGTCACGATCGCCTTCCCACCCATCATCCAGCTCGTCGACGACCTGGCCTCGGTGCTGCCGCAGCTCAACGACGTCGTCCGGCTCTTCGTCACCCCCGGCCTGCGCAACCTCAACGCCCTGCCCGACCTGCCCGCGCTGCTCACCGCGGGCGTCGGCTCGCTCGCCGCGCTGATCGAGCAGACGCCCGCGATCGCCACCGGCTTCGCGAACGCGGTCGACCCGGCCACCGGCCGCACCGAGATCGGCTACGCGCCACCGGCGCTCGCACTGCCCGCTGCGGAGACGGCGCAGGTCTGCGCCGGGTTGCAGGCGCTCGGGCAGCCCTGCCTGGTCTCGGCGTCGGGCGCCGTCCAGGTGCCGATCCCGGCGCTGCTGCTGGGGGCGGTGAGCGCCCAATGAAGCGGCTGCTGCTCGCGGTGGGCTCGGTGCTGGTGCTCGCCGGATGCGCCTTCCGCCCGGCCGAGCTGCCGGTGCCGGGCGCGGGCGTGGACGGCCCGACCTATCCGCTGCGCGTCGAGTTCGGCAATGTGCTCAACCTGCCGCAGGGCGCCAAGGTGATCGCCGACGGCGTGCGGATCGGCGAGCTCACCGGCGTGACCGTGGTGGACGCCGGAACCGGCAGCGCACGCCCCGGTTTCGTGATCGCCGACATCGAGATTCTGGAAACGGTGCGGCTGCCGCTCGGAACGCGGGCGGAGCTGCGCCAGGAGACCCCGCTCGGCGACGTGCACATCGCGCTCACCGAACCGGCCGAGCCGGGCGCGGGCCGGATCGAACCCGGCGCCACCATCCCGCTCGCCGACACCGCCCAGCCACCGCTCATCGAGGACATCCTGGCCGCGCTCTCGATCTTCATCGGCAGCGGCGCCGTCACCGACATCCAGGACCTGGTGCGCACCATGAACGGCGTGCTGCCCGCCGACCCGCGCGACACCGCCCGGCTCGCCGAGACCGTCGGCGCCGACCTGAACGACCTCGCGGCCGACGCCGCCGCGCTCGACGACATGCTGCACGGACTGGAAGCCGTTGTGCAGCAGGGCGTGCTCGACAATGCCCCGGTCATCACCGAGCTGCTCACCCCCTACGGCGTGCAGCAGACCACCGACGCCATGAACGCGCAGATCGGGGTGATCTTCGTGCTCACCTCGCTCGGCCCGGTGGGGCCGAGCACCGCCTGGCTCGGCCCGCTGCTCGCCGCGCTGGAGGACACCGTGCGCGCGGTGGTCCCCGTTCTGTTCGGCGCCGCCCCGTTCGACACCGCCGCGCCGTCGAACCTGAAGAAACTCACGGACCTGCTGCAGACGAAGGTGATCCCGTTCGCCGAGCGCGGCCCGAAGGTCGACCTGAGCCGGGTGACGGTCGGCTCCTCGCCGATGTCCCCGGAGGAGCAGACCACCCGCATCGTCGACACCCTGCGCATGATCGGAGCGGTCCGGTGAACATCCGCGGCATCACCTCGCTCACCGCCATCGCCGCCGTCCTGGTCTTCGGCGTCGCCTACATGGGCGTCGGGGTGCTGCACCTGGACCCGCGCCGCGACCACTACGGCGTCACCCTGCACCTGGCGAACTCCGGCGGGCTCGGCCCCGGCGCCCCGGTGCTGCTGCACGGCATCCAGGTCGGGCGCACCGAGGAGGTGCGCACGGAGCCGTCCGGGGTGCTGGTCCGGATCGCCGTGGACGACCGCTACCGCATCCCGGTCGCCAGCGACGTGCACATCGAGCAGCTCTCCGCGCTCGGCGAGCCCTACATCGGCTTCGCCCCCGACACCGGCACCGGCCCGTACCTCACCGACGGGCAGCAGGTCCCGACCGAGCGGGTGCAGCTGCCGACCACCATCACCGCGCTCTCCACCCGCATGGTCGAGCTGCTCGACCAGATCCGCCCGGAGACCATGGCGAGCCTGGTCGGCACCTTCGACCAGGCCCTCGACGGCACCGACACGGCGATGCAGACCCTGCAGCGCTCCACCGCGCTGCTGGCCGCCACCCTGCTCAGCCGCTCCGCGCAGCTGCGGCAGCTCTTCGCCGACCTGCAAGCGCTCGGCGGCGACATCGACTGGCTCGGCCCGTCGCTGGCCGCGGCCGGGCCGCTCTTCGGCGAGTTCGGCGTGACGCTCAGCGCCATCGTGGAGAACGGCTCCAAGCTGGTGGAGGCCCGCCCACCCGCCGAGTACTTCACCGGCGACGGGGTGCTCCCGTTCCTGGTCGAGGTCGAGGCGCTGCTGGCCCGGATCGGCCCGAGCCTGGCCCCGCTCGGGCCGATGCTCGAACCCGTGCTCACCGACGCCGTGCGCACCGCCCCCGCCCTCGATCTCGGCGCCCTGCTCGACCAGGCCCTCGACGGCGTCGCCCCCGACGGCACCCTGCAGTTCCGCATCGGCCTCCGCTAGCCCCCGGAAAGGACGAACCCATGAGCACGGACACCGAGGAGAAGGCACCGGAGACCGCGCCCCCCGCTGCGGCGCGCACGGTATCGATCCGGCTCTCCACCGCACTCACCGCGCTCGCGCTGACCGCCCTGCTGGTGGCGACCGTGACCCTCGCGATCCTCTACGCGGGCGCCCGCGGCACCATCGCCGACACCGAGGCGCGGGCCGCCGACGAGCGCCACGCCGAGCAGGTCGCCGCCGACTACGCGCTCGGTGCCTCCACCATCGATTATCGTGATGTGAAAGCGTGGTTCACCCGGTTGAAGACCGGCACCGCGCCCGCGCTCGCCGCCAAGTTCGACGCCACCGCCCCGCAGCTCGAACAGATCCTGCTTCCACTGCAGTGGAGCTCGACCGCCACCCCGCTCTCCGCGGACGTCATCGCCGAATCCGGCGGCATCTACCAGGTCAACGCCTACCTGACGGTGAACTCGACCAGCGTGCAGAACCCGGACGGCGCCGCCACCACCGTCACCTACTCGCTCACCCTCGACCGGAACTCCGGCTGGCAGATCACCGAGGTCGGTGGCCTGCAGAACGCCATTCCGGCGAAATGACCGGAAGGAACCCGATGAGGATCGTGCTCGACACCGACCAGTGCGAGGCCAACGGCATCTGCGTCGGCCTCGCCCCCGAGGTCTTCGACCTCGACGACGACGATGTGCTGCACATCCGCGCCGCCGAGGTCGGGGACGCGGACCGGGCGGCCGTCGAGGAGGCGGTGGCGCAGTGCCCGAAGGCCGCGCTGCGACTGGAATGAATACTGTAAGGTCAACAATATGAGCACGGGTGGTATCGGGCGCAAGGGTGCCCCGCGGTCGCGGCCGCGGCTGTCCGCGAATCCCGTGCTCGTCAGCGCCGTCACCCGCGACGTCCTCGACCACTTCGGCAAGTGCCCGCGCTGCGGGTACCCGGCACAGGCATCGGAGACCGTGCGCACGTTCCAGCGCGGTTTCTCCGAGCGGATCCTGTTCCGCACCTGCGGGTTACCGTGTGGCTGGACCGAGACGGAGTCCGACGGCATCCGAAGCCAGTGGAGGTAGAGTTGTCCGACCAATTGCTGACCGAGCGGCGCGGCCGCACCCTGCTGATCACCATCAACCGCCCCGACGCGCGCAATGCCATCAACCTCGCGGTGGCGCAGGGGCTGGCCGACGCCATGGACGAGCTGGACGACACCCCCGAGCTGTCGGTGGCGGTGCTGACCGGCAGCGGCGGGAACTTCAGCGCGGGGATGGACCTGAAGGCGTTCGCGGCGGGGGAGTTCCCGTACATCCCCGGCCGTGGCCTCGGCTTCACCGAGAAGCCGCCGGTGAAGCCGCTGATCGCCGCGGTCGAGGGGTTCGCGCTGGCGGGCGGCACCGAGTTGGTCCTGGCTACCGACCTGATCGTCGCCTCTCGCACCGCCACCTTCGGGATTCCCGAGGTGAAGCGGGGGTTGGTCGCCGGTGGTGGCGGGCTGCTGCGGCTGCAGCACCGGATCCCGTACCAGAAGGCGCTCGAGCTCGCGCTCACCGGTGACTCGTTCACCGCCGAGGAGGGGGCCGGGTTCGGTTTCGTCAACGCCCTCACCGAACCGGGCGAGGCGTTGGCGGGTGCGCTGGCGCTGGCCGAGCGGATCACCGCCAACGGGCCCATCGCGGTGGCGGTGACCAAGCGGGTCATGGTCGAGTCCGCGGAGTGGAGTTCCGCCGATCGGTGGCAGAAGCAGATGGAGTTGATCGGCCCGGTCTTCGGGACCAACGATGCCGCCGAGGGGGCGAAGGCGTTCGCGGAGAAGCGCGCGCCGAAGTGGACCGGGACGTAAGCAGCTCGGCGGAGCCGCCGCCCGGTCGTACAGCGCCCGCGCCTGCATCACCGGCACCGGGAGCGGCGGGTTGCTCGCGGGTTCGTCGACCGACGCCGTAACCTGCCTGCGAACCATCGGGCCGGGGTCGGCGAAAGGGGCACGGGTGCCGCGGAGCGAGACCGAGCAGCGCTCGCTCTCCGCGCCCCGGCTCCCGGCGGACTTCCACCGCCTTTGGGGCTCGATCACCGTGAGCCACGCGGGCGGGGCGCTCGCGGCCGGTGCGCTGTCGATGATCGCGATCCTGGTCGTCCAGGCGTCCGATCTCCAGGTGTCGCTCATGGCGGCCTGCGCCGGGATCGGCAGTGCCGTGATCGCGCTGCCGATCGGCACCCTCCTCGAGTTCCGGCGCAAACGCCCGATCATGGTCTCGGCCTGCCTCGGCGCGTTCCTCGCGTCGGCCAGCGTGCCGCTCGCCGCGGCGGCGGGGGTGCTCACCTACGCGCAGCTGTGCGTCGTGATCACGATCCAGACGCTGGCGGGCATCGTCTTCGGCGCGGCGAACGGCGCCTACCTGAAATCGCTGCTGCCGCAATCGCATCGGGTGCTCGCCAACAGCCGACTGGAAACCACCCTGTGGACAGCCACCACCGTCGGCCCGCCCGTCGGCGGCGCCCTGGTCTCGATCTTCGGCGCCACGGTGACCGTGCTGATCGACGCCATCAGCTACCTGCTCGCCGCGCTCGGCATCCGGAGTATCGCCACCGCTGAGCCCGAACCTCTGCGTGTCGGCCCGAAAGCGCATTGGCGCAGCGAAATTCGCAGCGGCTGGCGCTACATCTTCCAGCAGCCGATCCTCAACCGGCTGTTCTGGAACGGCATGATCTTCGGCGGTTCCATACTGCTGGTCGGCCCGCTGATCGCGCTGCTCATGCTGCGCGAACTCGGCTTCGCGCCGTGGCAGTACGGGTTGGTGCTCGGAGTGCCCGCGGTCGGCGGGCTGCTCGGCTCCCTGTGCGCACCCCGGCTGGTGGCGCACTGGGGCGGGCGCGCCGTCCTGCTGGGCTTCGGCACGCTGCGCACCTGCTGGCTGGGGCTGTTCCTCCTGGCAGGCCCCGATACCGCGGGGCTGATCCTGATGATGACCGCCGACACCCTGCTGCTCTTCTGCGCGGGAGTGTTCAACCCCGTCTTCGCCACCTACCGCATGAATTGCACCGCCGACGACCACATGGCGCGCGTCGGCACCGCGTGGTCCATCAGCGCCAAGTGCTTCCAGCCCGCCTTCATCGCCGCGGGCGGCGTCATCGCGGCGGTGAGCAGCCCCCGCGTCGCCATCGGCGTCGCCGCCGTGATCCTGCTCGCCTGCTCGGCGCTGTTGCCGTGGCGGCAGACCCGGGGGACCTGACTTCACCCGCCGGTGCGCCGACCCGAGGTCGCGGGGAGCCACTGACCACCAGCACCGCCAGCGTGCCGATCACCAGCCCGGTGGCGGTGGCGAGGGTGAAACTCTCGCCGAAGGCCAGCGCACCCCACACCGCCGTCACCGGTGCCACCAGGAACATCAGCGAGTTCACCCAGGTGATGTCGTGCCGGGCGAGCAGGTACCAGTACAACCCGTAACCGCCGAAGGTCGCGAACAGGATCAGCCAAGCGGTACCCAACCAGAACCCGGGCGCCGAGGGCGGGGCCGCGGTGCCGGTCGCCACGGCAGCGACGGTGAAGGTCAGCGCGCTCACCGTGCAGTGCACGGCGAGACTCGTCGCGGCCGATGGCGGCTCGGCGATGCGCCGTTGCAGTACGGTTGCCGTGACCAACGCCAGCATTCCGGCCAGCGGCACCGGGTAGGCGTACCAGGGCACCCCGGCGGCGTGCAGGGCGTCGGAGAGCGTGACCAGCGCGACCCCGGCCAGCCCCAGCACCAGCCCGGCCCACTGCCTGCGGGTGACCACGATGCCGAGCAACGGCCCGACCAGCGCGGCCGCCACCAGCGGTTGCACACCGTCGATGAGCGCGGTGGTTCCGGTGTTCACCCCGAGATCGATCGCCCAGTACACCGTCGCGAGGTAGCCGGTCTGCGACAGCAGCCCGACCAGCGCGACCGGGCCGAACGCGGTGCGCCCGCGGTGCCGCGCGAACCGCCACACGATCGGCGCCGCGACCACGGCGATCGGCAGGAAGCGCCACATCAGCACCGTCGGGACCGGCGCCTGCGCGCCGATCCACTTGGCGCCGACGAAGCCCGAACTCCACAGCAGCACGAACGCCACCGCGGGCACCGCCGCCGCCCGGACTTCACCGATCTGTATACCCATGGGTCGGACTATACAGACCGGTAAGGTGGTGGGGTGGAAACCGCCATCGAGTGGACGCCGAACGCGCGCAAGATCCTGGTCACCGCCGCGCAGCTCTTCTACGACCACGGCATCACCGCCGTCGGCGTGGATCGCATCGCGGCGGAGTCCGGGGTCACCAAGCGCACGCTCTACGACCGGTTCGGCTCCAAGGAGCGGCTGGTGGTCGAGTACCTGCGGGCCCGCGACGCGGAGTGGCGCGCCCTGCTCGACGCGCGGGTCGCCGCCGCGGGCGCCGACCCGCGCGCCAGGGTCGGCGCGATCTTCGACGCCTGCGCGGAGTGGATGCGCACCCGCGCGGACAAGGGCTGCGGCATGATCCGCGCGCACGCCGAACTCCCGCCCGAGCACCCCGGCTACGCCGTCGTGATCGGCCAGAAGCACTGGATGCGCGAGCTCTTCGCCTGCCTCGCCGCCGACGCGGGCGCCCCCGACCCGGTCGCCACCGCCACCACCCTGCTCCTGCTGCACGAGGGCGCGCTGGTCTGCTTCGGCACCAGGATCGCCGAGGATTCGATCATGCACGCCCGGGCGGCCGCGCTGGCGCTGCTCCCGGGCGCGGAGCCGCCGAGCCCGTGAGTTCCGCTGCGCCCGCGCCTTCCTGGCACCCGCTCCTGGAGTGCGCTGGCAGGTAGCGGCAATCAGGAAGTTACGGTGAGCGCGGAAGTACCGCACCGAAGGAGATCCGCCCGTGGAACCGCGCCACCCGTTCGATACCGCCACCACCCTCGAGCCGGTCGGCGCGGGGGAGTTCCGCGGGCACACGGCGGCCGGGTACAGCAATATGGT
The DNA here is from genome assembly GCF_042667085.1 of Nocardia sp. NPDC057353. Classification (NCBI taxonomy): domain Bacteria; kingdom Bacillati; phylum Actinomycetota; class Actinomycetes; order Mycobacteriales; family Nocardiaceae; genus Nocardia; species Nocardia sp. NPDC057353. The sequence continues at coordinate 9,708 of NZ_JBHVAK010000078.1, read as the reverse complement.
CGGGCCGTTCGGCGGCATCACCGCGGCGACGCTGGTGCGCGCGGTGCTCGACGATCCGCGCCGCCTCGGCGAGCCCGTCTCGATCACCGTCCACTACGCGGGCCCGATCGCCGACGGCCCGTTCACCGTGCGCACCCACCCGACGCGGACCAACCGCAGCACCCAGCACTGGTCCGTCGAGCTGGTCCAGGACGACGTCGTCACCACCACCGCCGCCGCGGTGACCGCCGTGCGCCGCCCGACCTGGTCCGATTCCGAGGTCGCGCCGCCGCAGGCGCCGCCCGCCACCGAGGTGGCGCCGACCCCGCCGCCGGAGTTCCCGATCTGGATGGGCAACTACGAGCAGCGCTTCGTCGCGGGCGCAGGCCCGCTCGCCCCCGGCGCGGGCCCGCAACCGGACTCGGTCACCACCGTCTGGGTGCGCGACTCCCCGCCCCGCCCGCTGGACCCGACCGCTCTGACCGCGCTCTGCGACGTGTTCATTCCGCGGGCGATGGTGCGCACCGGCAGGCTGGTGCTGGCGGGCACCGTCTCGCTGACCGTGTACTTCCACGCGGGCGCCGAGCTGCTCGCCGAGGTCGCCGATCGACCGGTGCTCGGCACCGCCCGCGCCCAGCACTTCGGCGCCGGGTTCTTCGACCAGGCCGCGACGGTGTGGAGCCCGGACGGAGCCGTGCTGGCCACCAGTCACCAGCTCGTCTACTTCAAGGACTGACCCGTTCCGGGCGGCCGTGCCAGACTGGCGGGGTCGAACGGAGAAGTTGATATGTCGCTTTCGGGAACCGCGCTCTCGGTCGGGCGGCTGCTCGCGCGGGCCGCGGGTGTGCACGGTGAGCACCCGTATGTCGTCTCGCCGAACGCGCGGCTCACCTACGCCGAGGCGCAGCACCGGTCCGGGCTCGCCGCGCGGCGGCTGCTGCGCGACGGGGTCGGCAAGGGGACCAGGGTCGGGCTGTTGTTCCCCAACGACGTCGAGTGGATCGTCTGGTGGCTGGCGGTCTCCCGGATCGGCGCCGTCGCGGTGCCGCTGAGCACGCTCTACCCGCCCGCCGAGCTCGGCAAGGTCATCCGGCTCGCCGACATCGGGGTGCTCGTCGCGCCGCCGGACGTCCTGGGCGCGCCGACCGCCGAGCGCCTGGAGGCGGCGCTGCCCGGGCTCGCCGCCGCGCCGACACCGCTGCTGTCCCTGCCGACCGCGCCCTACCTGCGCCGCATCGTGCTGTCGGGCGCCACCGACCGGTCCTGGGCCGACACCGCCACGCTCGACGACGAGGACATACTCCCCGCCGAGATCCTCACCGCCGTGGAGAACGAGGTCACCCCGGCCGACCTCGCCATCATGATCCACACCTCCGGCTCGACCGCCGACCCCAAGGGCGTGCTGCACACGCACGGCACCCTGGTCCGCCAGACCGCGGGCTGGCCCACCGCGATCCGCGGGCTCTGCGGCGGCGCGGCCAGGCCGCGCGTCCTCTCGTCGATGCCGTTCTTCTGGATCGGCGGGGTCCTCGCCGCTACCGGGGCGCTGCACGAACCGGTGACCCTGCTGGTCCTGCCGCGCCCGGAGCCCGGCGCCGCGCTCGATCTCGTCGAGCGCGAGCGCGGCACCGGCATCGTCGGCTGGCCCGCCTTCACCCGGCGACTCCGGGAGCACCCGAGCTTCGCCGACCGCGACCTGAGCGCCGCGCCGCTGCTGCGCGACGGCCCGCTCGACATCGCGCTGCACAACGTCCCGGACGAGTTCCCGGTGCACCGGAGCCTCTCCGAGACCGCGGGCAGCTTCCTGCACACCGACGTCCGCATCGTGGACGAGACCGGTGCCCCCGTGCCCGACGGGACCACCGGCGAACTGCACATCCGCGGCATCGGCGTCATGGCCGGCTACAACAAGCGCGAACGGCACGAGGTCTTCGACCCGGACGGCTGGTACCACACCGGCGACCGGGTCTACCGGCTCGCCGACGACCCCCGGCTGTTCTACGTCGGGCGGACCAGCGAGCTCATCAAGGTGGCCGGGGCCAATGTCTCGCCGCGCGAGGTCGAGGCCGTGGTGGAGGGGCTCGACGGCGTGCAGCAGTGCCTGGTCGTCGGCGTCGACGACGCCGACCGGGGCGAACAGGTCTGCGCGGTGGTCGTCCCCGCACCCGACGCCGCCCTCGACATCGCCGAGATCGACGCCTGCACCCGCCGCGAACTCTCCGCCTACAAGGTCCCGACCCGCTGGATCCTCACCTCCGGCGAGCACATCCCGACTCTGCCCAGCGGCAAACTCGATCGCCGGGGCCTGCGCGCGCGGATCGCGGACGGCACGCTCGGCTGAGCTGCCTCGAGCACCGGCGAACCGCGGAGACCCGGAGTGTCGATGCGGCGCGGTGGGCTCGTGCGCTGGTTACAGTGGCGGGCATGCGGGAACCTGACGGAGGGGTCGAGCCCGACGTCGATGGGGTGGAGCAGGCCGTTTCGACCGGCCTCCTGCCGGGCTGGGACGAGGTGGAGCAGCACGTCGGCGACGCCCTCGAGCGGTATCTTCCGCGCACCTCGGGCGCGGTCGCCGACTACATCCCCGTGCTCGCCGCGGCCGACCCCGAGCTGTTCGGGATCGCGGTCGCGGAGGTCTCGGGCGCGCTGCACAGCGCGGGCGACGCCGAGGCCGGGTTCTCGATCCAGTCCATCGCGAAGGCGTTCGTCTACGCCATGGTCTGCGACGAGCTCGGGCACGACACCGTCCGGGAACGGGTCGGCGTGAACAACACCGGGCTGTCGTTCAATTCGGTGATCGCGATCGAACTCAACAACGGACACCCGATGAACCCCATGGTCAATGCGGGCGCGCTGGCCACCACCGCGCTCGTGCCCGGTGCGACCCCGGCCGAGCAGTGGGAGCGCATCCGCACCCGCCTCTCCGCCTTCGCGGGCCGCCAACTGGAGCTGGACGGGCAGGTCTACCACTCGGAGATGCTGAGCAACCAGCGCAACAAGGCCATCGCGCGGCTGCTGGAGAGCTACGGCCGGATCGACCGCGACCCGCTCGAGATCACCGACATCTACACCCGCCAGTGCTCGCTCACGGTGACCGCGCGCGATATCGCGGTCATGGGCGCGACCCTGGCCGACGGTGGGGTGAACCCGGTGACCGGCGTGCGGGTGGTGTCCCCGCAGGTATGTCGGGACACGCTGTCGGTGCTGGCTGCCACCGGGATGTACGAGCGCTCGGGGGAGTGGCTCTTCGAGATCGGGCTGCCCGCCAAGTCGGGGGTATCGGGGGGAATCGTGGCGATCGCACCGGGAAAGGGTGCGATCGGCACCTTCTCGCCGCGCCTCGACTCCGCGGGCAACAGCGTGCGGGGGCAGCGCGCCACCGCCTACCTGTCGCGCACGCTCGGGCTGAACCTGTTCGCATCCGCCGCACGGCCACCACGGACGGAGAGCCACCGATGAGCACCGACCCCGCCGTCGAGCAGTCGCGATCCTGGATCCCGATGATCGGGCTGTTCGTCGCGCAGATCCTCATGTCCTTCAATGTCGCCGCGCTGCCGGTGTCGATCGGCGGCATGGTCGAGGACTTCGGCGTCGCGCCCACCGTGGCGAGCTCGACGATCGTCGTCTACGGCCTCGCGGTCGCCGCCCTGGTGATGGTCGGCGCGAAACTCGGCCAGCGGGTCGGCTGGGTGCTGATCTTCCGGGTCGTCGTGGTCACCTTCGGCTGCTCGGCGCTGATGATGACGCTCTCGCCGTCGGTGGAGTGGGCGATCGCCGGGCAGGCGGTGGCGGGCGGGTCGGCGGCGATCATCGTCCCGGCGCTGGTCGCGCTGATCGCGGAGAACTACCGCGGCGCCCAGCAGGCCACCGCGATCGGGTCGCTCGGCTCGGCGCGCGCGGTCTCCGGGATGAGCGCGTTCTTCATCGGCGGCGCGCTGGGCACGCTCGTCGGCTGGCGGCCGGTGTTCCTGATCGTGCTCGCCCTCGCCGTCACCGTCTTCGCGCTCAGCTTCACGCTGCGCTCGGACCGCGGCCACGCGGGCGTCGGCATCGATGTCGTCGCGGCGGTGCTCATCGGCGCCGCCGTGGTGCTGCTGACGCTGGGGTTCAACAACCTCAATGCCTGGGGCGTGTTCTTCGCCGCCCCGGACGCGCCCTTCAGCCTGGCGGGGCTCTCCCCAGCACCGGTGTTCATCGTGCTCGGTATCGTGCTCGGCCAGGCGTTCTTCGTGTGGACGCGCCGCCGCTCCCGCGACGGCAAGGCCACCCTGGTCGACCTGTCGGTGCTCGCCAGCTCCCGCGAGCGCGCCGCCGTGTACGCGATGTTCATCGTGGTGGCGATCGAGGCCGCGCTGAACTTCACGGTTCCGCTGTACATCCAGATCGTGCAGGGCCGCACCCCGTTCGACACCGCGCTGGCCATGATCCCGTTCAACCTGACGGTCTTCCTCACCGCCACGCTCGTGGTCCGCTTCTACAAGACCTACCCGCCGCGCACCATCGGCATGTTCGGCTTCACCCTCACCACCGCGGCGCTGGTCTGGCTCGCCTACGTCGTGACCAACAACTGGGAGACGGCGCCGACCATCGCCGGGCTCATCGTCTTCGGGATCGGGCAGGGCGCGCTGGTGACCCTGGTGTTCAACGTGCTCGTCACCGCCGTGCCGCGCGAACTCGCGGGCGATGTCGGCTCCATCCGCGGCACCACGCAGAACCTGGCCTCCGCGGTCGGCACCGCCGTCGCGGGCGCGCTGCTGGTGACGATCCTCAGCTTCAGCGTCGGGCAGGCGCTGGTCGACAATGTCGAGCTGCCGGACCGGCTGCTCGCCCAGGTCGACCTGGACAACGTCAACTTCGTCAGCAACGACCAGCTCCGCGAGGTGCTCGAGCGCACCGATGCCACCCCGGTGGAGGTCGAGGCCGCCGTCGCGGTCAACGAGGAGGCCCGCCTGCGCACCCTCAAACTCGGGCTGCTCGTGCTCGCCGCGGCCAGCGCCACCGCGATCCTGCCCGCGAGCAGGCTGCCCGCCTACCGCCCGCACGAGCTGCCCGACCCCGATCCCGCCGAGCAGCGCTGACCGGCGCGGCGCTCAGGCGTCGTGGCCGGGCTCGAGGTGCTCGACCATGTGGAAGCGCAGGGTCGAGACGTCGGCGGGCGGCGCGGCGCCGGTGTCGGGGGCGAGGAGCACGGCGGTGTGGTCGCCGAAGTCGTGCCGCTCCAGGATCGCCCCGCCGAACCAGCCCGCTGCCTCGTCGAGCACCGGCAGCCCGTCGGGACCGGGATGCCAGGCGCAGCGGGCGAATTTGTCGACCTCGTCGCCGGTCTCGCTGCCGAACAGCGTGGCCAGTGCGAGTCGATCACTGCCGAGCAGGTGCACGTTGAGCCGCTCGGCCCGCGCGGCGACGCCGTGGGTGTGGTTGCGCTTGGAGAGCCCGACCAGGAACCGCAGCGGGTAAATGCTGACCTGCGCGGTGAACCCGACCAGGCAGCCGCTGGTCTCCGCGCCCGCGCGGGTGGTGACGACGAAGACCGGGAAGTCCGCGGCCGCGATCACCGCCTCGCAGCTCGTGTCCGCCGCGCCGATGCTGTCCGACATGCGTAGTCCTTCGTGCTCGTGACGCCGCTCAGGCGCGGTCTCGGATCCACTGCACCATGAGCGTGCCGTCGTCGTCCGCGAGCGTATGCCCCCGGCGCATTCTCCGGTGAGCGAGGTTGGGGGAGTGCGCGATCCGGCTCGCCTGCCCGCCCATGGTCACGGGCGAGGTGGTGACGCAGAGCTCGTCGACGGCGTCGTCGTCGAGCAGCTGCCCGAGCAGCGTCGGGCCGCCCTCGCAGAGCACCCGGTGTAACCCGAGATCGGCGAGCGCGGCGAGTAGTTCGGCACTGGTCACCGCCGGACCCGCGCACCGCACGACCCGGACCCCGGCCTGTTCCAGCGTGTGGGTGTCGGCCGCGGCGGCGGTGACGAGTACCGGCGCGACCTGCGCGGCGGTGACCAGCCGGGAGTCCGGCTCGATCCGGGCCGAGGCGGAGACGACGACCACCGGCGGAACCGGTGCCAGACCGTGCTCGGCCCGCCATCGCCGCACCTCGTCGCTGCCACCGGCCGGGCCGTAGTTCTCCGCGCGGACGGTGCCCGCGCCGACCAGCACCGCGTCGGCGACGGCGCGCAGGGCGAAGAACAGCGCCTTGTCGGCGGGGGTCGCCAGGGAGGCGACCTTGCCGCCGTCGGTCATGGCGCCGTCGATGCTGTGTACGAAGTTCACCCGGACGTAGGGCCGGGTGAGCGCCGGGGGATAGGGGTAGAGCTCGCGCAGCACGCGATCGTCGAGGACGGGATCGAGGGCTCGGGATTCGAGGCGTCGCACAGCCATGCCCCGACCCTACGTGGCTCTCGACACCCGCCCAGCCGGCCGATCGGTGACCGCGGGGACGACCTCGCGCGCCGCTTCGAGCCGGGGCGCGGGATCGTTCAGGACGGCGGAGAACAGGGCGGCGATGCGGTCGACGGCGGCTCCGAAGGCCAGGCGGTTGTTGGCGAAACCGTGGGTGTAGCCGTCGAATCGGTGCTCGGTGACCGGGACGCCGTGTTCGCGCAGGCGGCGGGCGTAGCGGGCGCCTTCGTCGCGGAGCGGGTCGAATCCGGCGGTGACGATCAGTGCGGGCGCCACCCCGGTCAGGTCGGGGGCCGCCAGCGGGGACACCGCGGGCGCGGCACGGTCGACGGCCGGCGGCAGGAAGCAGCGGGCGAAGAACTCCAGGTCGGTGCGGGTGAGTTCGAACCCGCGGGCCAGGGTTTCGCGGGAGGGACAGGTCCCGGTGAGGTCGGTGACCGGATACAGCAGCAGTTGCGCCGGCGGACCGGGGGTGCCCCGTTCCACCGTCCGCTGGGCGATCAGCGCGGCGAGGTGGCCACCGGCGCTGTCCCCGCCGACCGCGATCCGATCGGGCGCGACACCGAATTCGGCGGCCCGGTCGACGATGTCGAGGTAGGCGGCGTAGGCGTCCTCGACCGGGGCGGGGTAGGGGTGATCCGGCGCCAACCGGTAGGCGACCGAGACGACGGTGGCGGCGGTGCCCGCGGCGAGCGCGCGGCACAGTCCGTCGTGGGTGTCCAGGTCACCGGCGATCCAGCCGCCACCGTGGAACCACACGAGCACGGTGTCACCCGCCCCCGGTGTATAGACGCGGGCGGGCAGCGGTGTCTCGGCGCCCGCGACGGTGCTGTCGGTGACGGACATGGGGATGGCCGGACCGGCGGTGACCATGGCCATGCGGCGCGCGGCGGCGCGTATCCGCGGGGGTGAAGTCACCGGGTCCAGCCGCGGCCGGGGCCACGCGTTGCTGATTCGCAGCAGCAGCTGCGTGTCGAGGTCCAGCTCCAGGCCGTCGCGGCGGATGGGGTGGCCCGCGATCCTGCGTTTCCAGCGCGGTGGCAACGCGAGGAGCCTGCGCATGGTGCTGCGCGCGCTCCGCGTTCCCCTGTCCGCCTGGCCGGAGTCGCTCTTCCGCCTCTGCCACTTCACCGTTCGCGACACCGCACCGACCTCCGAGCCCGTCCGCACACCCCGTCGACACCGGCCGAAGAATCTCGGCAGCATCGGGTTTCACCCTCGGGTCTGCGCGTTCGCTATACCCTCGCGGCGCGGGTATACGCGGCCCGTCGACTCCGATACCCGGGCCACCGGCCTCGCCCACCGCCGCCGACCTGCGTGTCGAGTAGGCACACCGCCGGTCGGGCAGCCCCGCGTGCGGGATGCTGGACCCCGGGACCCGCGCGGCCCGGCGCCGCACTCCGCCGCCGGGCCGACAGCGCCGGTCTCGACGAACCAGTTCCGTCCCGACCCGGACCGAGGAGTCGACCGTGCGAGACCCCATCCTCACGCCGATCGATGGCGTACCGAATCTGCTGCTCGGGAGCTACGACCTGAGCGACCTCGGCTACGCGGCCCGCGAAGTCGTCATCGAGGGGACGGCGAGCTCCTACGCGCCTGCCGGTGAACTCGCTGCCGACGGCCGCTGGACCGTCACGCCCGCCGCGCGGGCCGAGTACGCCACCAGGGCGGTCACCGTCGTCCCCACCGACGCCGCCCGGTTCAACGGCACGGTGGTGGTCGAGTGGCTCAATGTCAGCGGCGGCCTGGACGCGCCCGCCGTGTGGTTGATGGCGCACCGCGAACTCGCGCGCGCGGGCTATGCCTATGTCGGCGTCTCGGCGCAGCGCGTCGGCATCGAGGGCGGCCCCGGCATGGTCGGCGACTTCTCGCTCAAGACCGTTGATCCGCAGCGCTACGGGCGGCTGAACCACCCGGGCGACGAGTTCAGCTTCGATATCTTCGGCCAACTCGGCACGGTCGTCCGGCACCGGAGTGCCGAGCTTCTCGGTGGCCTCCACCCCGAGCGGGTTCTGGCGGTCGGCGAGTCCCAGTCGGCCATGTTCCTGACGACGTACCTCGATGCCGTCGCCCCCCGCGCCGGAGTATTCGACGGCTTCCTCGTCCATTCCCGGTTCGGCCCCGCGGCGCCACTGGACGGCGGATCCCTGCTCGACCCGGCCACCGTCGCCCGCCTCCCACTCCCGCGATTCCGCACCGACCTGCGGGTTCCGGTGCTGGCGGTGATCACCGAGACCGATCTGCTCGGCGGTGTGCTCCCCGGCTACTTCCCGGCCAGGCAGCCCGCGGGCGAGTACCTCCGCGTCTGGGAGATCCCTGGAGCCGCACACGCCGACAACTACACGATCCAGGGCGCGTTCCTCGACAACGGGCTCGTTCCGGTCGAGGAGCTGGCCGAGGCGTACCGGCCGACCAGCATGCTGATGGGTCGTCAGCTCGCCCACTTCCGCAACTTCGCACCGCAGCACCACTACGTGCTGCACGCGGCGATCGCGCGGCTGCACGACTGGGTGGGCACCGGCAGGCCCGCTCCCGAGGCGCCACCGATCGACCTGACGGACGGGGATCGCCCGGCGATCGTGACCGACCACCACGGGGTGGCGTGCGGCGGGCTGCGTACGCCCTGGGTCGATGTCCCGCTCGCTGTCACATCGGGCTCGAATGCCGAGGCCGATCGCATGGCGTCGCTCTTCGGGTCCGGTACACCGTTCGACGCGGATCACCTGGCCCGGCTCTACCCCGGTGGGCCTACCGAGTACCTCACCGCCTTCACCGCCGCGCTCGATCGAGCCATCGATGCCGGCTTCATCGTGAGCGCGGACAGACCGGAGATCCTCGAACTCGCCGCTCTCACGGCGCGTCGCCACTTCGCGGCGTAACTCGGGAGCGCCGTTCGGATCTTCGCGGCGCTGCTGCGGTCCCCGCTGCGCGGACGTCCTCGGGGGTGGACGGCGGAATGTCCCTGTGCGAGTCTCACCTCGACCGACCGAAGTCAGGAGAAGCAATGCCGACTCTCACTGCCCTGCTCGAGCTGCAGTTCGCCCCGAACTCGCTCGACGACGCCCGCACCGTCCTCGGGCGAGTCCTCGCCGAGACCCAGGCCTTCGACGGCTGCCTGGGAATCGAGGTGCTGGTCGATGCCGCGGACCCGGCGCGCTGGGTCGTCCTGGAGCGCTGGCAGTCCGAGCAGCACGATCAGGCCTACCGGGAGTTCCGGGCCGGGCCGGGCCAGATCCGGGACCTCGGGCCGCTGCTCGCCGGCCCGCCGAAACTGACGAAGTTCAGCACCGCCGACATCCTGTGAGCCCAGCGGCGAGGCCCCGGTCGAGACCT
>NZ_JBHVAK010000077.1:0-25308 GCF_042667085.1 Nocardia sp. NPDC057353 | reverse complement strand
TTTTATCTGCCCCCCCCGCGCCGGCGGGGGGCGGGGGGGGGGGGTGCCCCCGGGGGCCGCGGGCCCCCTCTCACATTGGGGGGGGGGGGCCCCGCCAAACGGGCCCCCGCCGCACCGAGATCGGGGTCACCGCAGCCCTCGGGACTCGCTCGATCCATATTCGCGCTCGATCCGAACGCTGGTTATGACTATAGGGCAGGCTTACCTAAGTCTGCAAGACCGTCGTTCGGATCGGCCGGGCGGTGGTGTAAACGTGGAGGACATGAGCGCACCCGACACCGGTTTCTCCCTGGCCGACCTGACCCCGGAATTCATGAACGAGGCCAGCAAGGGCTACTTCACCGACCTCATCGGGCTGCGCTACACCGAGATCTCGCCGGACCGGGTGCGCGCCGAGTGGAGCGTCACCCCGACCCTGCACCAGCCCGCGGGCATCCAGAACGGCGGCGTCTACTGCACCGTGGTGGAGACGCTGGCCAGCGTGGGCGGCGGGGTCTGGCTGGGGGAGCGCGGCACCGTGGTCGGGGTGAACAACAACACCGACTTCCTGCGCGCGGTGCGCGAGGGGCTGCTGCGCGGCGAGGCCACGCCGGTGCACCGGGGGCGGTCGCAGCAGCTGTGGGTGGTGGTGATCACCGACGAGCAGGACCGGGTGGTGGCGCGCGGGCAGGTCAGGCTGCAGAACCTGGCGAGCTGATCTTGCCGGGCGGCACCGGGGTCGCCGTGCCAGAATGACCGTTCGTCCACCCCGCGACCGGTCAGGAGTCCCGATGCGCCTCTCGCCGCACGAGCAGGAGCGGCTGCTGCTGAGCTACGCGGCCGAGCTGGCCCGCCGCAGGCAGGCCCGCGGGCTCAGGCTGAACCACCCCGAGGCCGTCGCGCTGATCTCCGACCACGTGCTGGAGGGCGCCCGCGACGGCCGCACCGTCGCCGAGCTCATGACCTCCGGGCGCGCCGTGCTCACCCGCGCCGACGTCATGGACGGGGTGCCGGAGATGATCCACGACGTCCAGGTGGAGGCCACCTTCCCGGACGGCACCAAGCTGGTCACCGTGCACCGGCCGATCGGATGAGCGGCGTGATCCCCGGCGAGTACCTCTGCGCCGACGGCAGCATCGAGCTGAACGCGGGCGCCGCGCGGATCGAGCTGACCGTGCTGAACGCGGGCGACCGCCCGGTGCAGGTCGGCAGCCACGTGCACTTCCCGCAGGCCAACGCCGCGCTGGAGTTCGACCGCGCTGCCGCGCACGGCCACCGCCTCGACATCCCCGCTGGCACCGCCGTTCGCTTCGAACCCGGCCTGCCGCAGGAGGTCTCGCTGGTCCCGCTCGGCGGCACCCGCGAGGTGCACGGCATCAGCCTCGATCCCCCCGGACCCCTGGACGGCCCCCGATGAGCGAACTCAGCCGCGAGCGCTACGCCCAGCTCTTCGGCCCCACCACCGGCGACCGCATCCGGCTCGCCGACACCGACCTGCTCATCGAGATCACCGACGACCTGAGCGGCGGCCCCGGCCGGGCCGGGGACGAGGCGGTCTTCGGCGGCGGCAAGGTGCTGCGCGAGTCCATGGGGCAGTCCCGCGCCACCCGCGCCGACGGCGCGCCGGACACCGTGATCACCGGTGTGGTCGTCGTCGACCACTGGGGCATCGTCAAGGCCGACGTCGGGATCAGGGACGGCCGGATCGTCGCGCTCGGCAAGGCGGGCAACCCGGACACCATGAGCGGCGTGCACCCCGACCTGGTGGTCGGGCCGAGCACGGAGATCATCGCGGGCAACGGCCGCATCCTCACCGCGGGCGCCATCGACTGCCACGTGCACTTCATCTGCCCGCAGCTGCTGCCCGAGGCGCTGGGCGGCGGCATCACCACACTCATCGGCGGCGGCACCGGCCCGGCCGAGGGCAGCAAGGCGACGACCGTCACGCCCGGTGCCTGGCACCTGGCCCGGATGCTGGAGGCCACCGACTCCTGGCCGGTGAACGTGGTGCTGCTCGGCAAGGGCAACACGGTGAGCGCCGAGGCCATGTGGGAGCAGCTGCGCGCCGGGGCGGCCGGCTTCAAGCTGCACGAGGACTGGGGCTCGACGCCCGCCGCCATCGACGCCTGCCTGCGCGTGGCCGACGCCTCGGGGGTCCAGGTCGCGCTGCACTCGGACACCCTGAACGAGGCCGGTTTCGTCGAGGACACGCTCGCCGCCATCGCGGGCCGCGGCATCCACGCCTACCACACCGAGGGCGCGGGCGGCGGGCACGCGCCGGACATCATCACCGTCGCCTCGCACCCGAACGTGCTGCCCAGCTCCACCAACCCCACCCGCCCGCACACCGTCAACACCCTGGACGAGCACCTGGACATGCTCATGGTGTGCCACCACCTGAGCCCGTCCATCCCGGAGGACCTGGCCTTCGCGGAGAGCCGGATCCGGCCCTCCACCATCGCCGCCGAGGACCTGCTGCACGACCTCGGCGCCATCTCCATGATCGGCAGCGACTCGCAGGCCATGGGGCGGATCGGCGAGGTGGTCATGCGGACCTGGCAGACCGCGCACGTCATGAAGCGCCGCCGCGGAGCGCTGCCCGGCGACGGCGCCGCCGACAACCTGCGGGTGCGCCGCTACATCGCCAAGTACACGATCTGCCCGGCCGTCGCGCACGGCCTCGACCACGAGGTCGGCTCGGTCGAGGTGGGCAAGCTGGCCGACCTGGTGCTCTGGGAGCCCGCCTTCTTCGGGGTGCGGCCGCACGCCGTGCTCAAGGGCGGCGCCATCGCCTGGGCCGCCATGGGCGACGCCAACGCCTCCATCCCGACCCCGCAGCCGGTGCTCCCGCGCCCCATGTTCGGCGCCGCTCCGCCGGTCGCCGCTGCCACCTCGCTGCACTTCGTCAGCGAACACGCCATCGAGGCCGGGCTCGCGGAGAAGATCGACGTCCGGCGGCGGTTGGTGCCGACCGCCGACGTGCGCCGCCGCGGCAAGGCGGACATGCCGCTCAACGACGCCATGCCGCACATCGAGGTCGAGCCGGACACCTTCACCGTGCGGATCGACGGCGAGGTCTGGGCCGAGCAGCCCGCCACCGAGCTGCCCATGGCGCAGCGCTACTTCCTGTTCTGAGCCGCGGTGGCAGACTGAGCCCATGACGTCGTCGCAATGGGCCGAGGTGGACCGCTACATCGTGGACAGCCTGGTGGAGGACGAGGTGGGGGCGGCCGCGCTCGGCGCCAATGCCGACGCCGGGCTGCCCGCCATCGACGTGTCGCCGCCGCAGGCCAAGTTCCTGCACCTGCTCGCCCGGACCGCCGGGGCGCGGCGGGTGCTGGAGATCGGGACGCTCGGCGGGTACAGCACGCTGTGGCTGGCGCGCGCTGTCGGGCCGTCCGGGCGGGTGGTCACCTTCGAGTTCTCGCCGGAGCACGCGGCGGTGGCGCGGGAGAACCTGGAGCGGGCCGGGGTTGCCGACCGGGTCGACATCCGGGTCGGCGCCGCGCTGGACAACCTGCCCGGGCTGGCGGACGAGGATTCCGAGCCGTTCGACTTCGTCTTCATCGACGCCGACAAGGTTAACAACTCGAACTACGTGCTCTGGGCGCTGCGGTTGACCCGGCCGGGGTCGGCCATCGTGGTCGACAATGTCGTCCGCAACGGTGGGCTCGCCGACGAGCACTCCGAGGATCCCGCCGTGCAGGCCGGGCGCGAGCTGGTCGATCTGCTCGCCGCCGAGCCCTCGCTGGACGCGACCATCGTGCAGACCGTCGGCGCGAAGGGGTGGGACGGCTTCGCGTACGCCGTCGTGAACGGAGGCTGAGCGCGAAGTCCCCGGGACGCTCCGGGCGGACTTCGGAACAGAACTCGGCCGCGGGTGGGCGGCGGGACCGCGGACGGGGCGAACGTGGGGTGTGCGGGCGGCATCGTCGGCCGGCTCCCGTGCGTCGGCGCAGCCAGGCAGTCAGGGGATCAGCACGACCTTGCCGGTGGTGCCGCGCGTCTCCAGCGCCCGGTGCGCGGCCGCCGCATCGGCCAGCGGGAAGCGGTGCACCACCGGCTGCCACCGCCCTGCGCGCCAGGCATCGAGGGCGCGGGTCTCCAGGACCCGGATGTCACCGCCGACCGGGGCGAGCATGGCGGGGCCGAGCACCACGGTCGAGGTGCGGTCGCCGCCGGGCGGCAGCAGGACCGGCGGGCCGTCCGCCCCCGGCTCGGCGGACCAGCCGTAGACCACGTGCGTCCCGCCGGGGCCGAGCAGGTCGAGCGCGGCTCGTGCGACCGGCCCGCCCACCGCGTCGAACAGCACGTCGACCGGCTTGCCCAGCGCGGCCCGCACCACGTCGGCCCACCCGTCGGCCAGGTAGTCCACCGCGTGGTCGGCGCCGAGCGAGCGCACCAGCTCCACCTTGGCGGGCCCGCCCGCCACCCCCACGACCTCGGCGCCCGCCGCCTTCGCCGCCTGGACCAGCAGCACCCCGAGCCCGCCCGCCGCCGAGGTCACCAGGACCACCGTCCCCGGCCGGATCGTGGCGAACTGCAGGATCCCCACGGCCGTCCGCCCCGTGCCGATCAGCGCCACCGCCTCGGCGCTCCCGGACCACCGCTTCGGCGCCCCCGAGTAGCGGCCCGCGGACGATCGGTGCGACAGATCGTGCGTCACCGCCTCGGCGTCGCCGCTGCCCGCCGATCGGCTCGGCGGCTCCGCCCCGACCTCCGGCACCCGGTGCAACCGATCGACCGCGACCACCGCGAGCTCGGCGTACCCGCCGGGCACCATGCCCAGGTGCGCGACCACGCCCGCACCGAGCCAGTCGGGATCGACCCCCGCGCCGAGCGCATCGACGGTCCCCGCGACCTCGCGCCCGGGAATCGTCGGCAACTCCGGCGCGGGCATCGGCCCCGGCTTCCCCTGCCGCAGCACGGTATCGAGCAGGTGCACCCCGGCCGCGCGCACCGCGATCCGCACCTGACCCGGCCCCGGCTCCGGGTCGGGAACCTCGTCGAGGATCAGGTTCTCGGGGGGACCGAAGGCATGCAGACGGATGGCGCGCACGGGCGGAACTCCTGTCGTCGAACGGATTCCGTCCCAGCCTGCAACCTCGAGCGAGGTCGAGGTCAAGCCCGCGCGTGCAGCGCGGCGAACCCGTCACAGAGCGCGTCCAGCCCGCTGCGCAGCACCAGATCGTTGTCCAGGGCGGTGAGCCCGCGGCCCGCGAGATCGGTCAGCGCCTCCGGCATGTCCGGCACCGGCTGCCCGGTGAGCAGCGCGCGCAGCGGGTTGCCCGCCCCGTCGCGCTCCTCGGTCCGCCGCACCAGTATGTCGCTGACCAGCGGCAACGTGCAGCCGGAGATGTAGTTCCAGACGGCGAACGCCATCCGGGTCGCCTCCGCGGTGTCCACCCCGAGCTCACCGAACCCCTCCACCAGCCAGGCCAGGCACCGCAGGCTGTACGGCCCGAAGCTGTAGCGCGGCATGGCGAACGCCAGCAGCACCCACGGATGCCGCTGGTAGAGAGCGCGATCCACGTCGGCCGCGATGTGCACCCGCTGCCGCCAGCTCCAGCGCGCACCCGCGGGGGGAGCGGGGTAGGGGTTGCGCCGCGACACCTCGTCGGTCATGGCGGCCAGCAGCTCGTCCTTGTTCGCCACGTGTCGGTACAGCGACATGGCACCGACGCCGAGCCGGTCGGCGAGCCGCCGCATGGAGAGGCCGTCCAGCCCCTCGGTGTCGGCGACGCTGATCGCGGTATCCACGATCGAGGCCCTGGACAGCTTGGTTTCGGCCATGCGTACACTGTACCCGGAATGCGTACGGTGTACGCGCGGTTGTACCGGCAAACGACGAGCACGAGGAGGCGAGCGGCGATGACGTCCGTGGACGATGCGGTGACGGCGACGACCCCCGGGCGCACGTCGCGCCGCGCCTGGCTCGGCATGGCGGTGCTGGTGCTGCCGGTGCTGCTGGTCTCGATGGACATCTCGGTCCTCTTCCTCGCCATGCCGACGCTCTCCGCCGACCTGGCGCCCTCCGCCGCCCAGCAGCTGTGGATCCTGGACATCTACGGCTTCCTGCTGGCCGGGCTGCTCATCACCATGGGCAACCTCGGTGACCGCATCGGCAGGCGCAATATCCTGCTCGCCGGTTCGGCGGTCTTCGGTATCGGCTCGGTCCTCGCCGCCTTCGCCACCGGCCCGGAGATGCTGATCGCGGCCCGCGCCCTCATGGGTGTCGGCGGCGCGACCCTGCTCCCCTCCAGCCTGGCGCTCATCTCCGCGCTGTTCTCCGATGCCAAGCAGCGCGGCGTCGCCATCGGCGTGTGGACCGCGTTCTTCGCGGGTGGCTCGGCGGTCGGCCCGGTCGTCGGCGGTTTCCTGCTGCACCACTTCTGGTGGGGTTCGGTGTTCCTGGTGAACACCCCCGTCCTGCTGGTCCTGCTGGTGGCGGGCCCGTTCCTGCTCCCCGAGCACCGCGCCGCCGAGCGCGGCCCGCTCGACCTGCGCAGCGTCGCGCTCTCCATCGGCGGCATCCTCCCGGTCGTCTACGGCGTCAAGCACGCCGCCGCCGAAGGCGTCGACGCCGAAGCCCTGATCACCTTCCTGATCGGCGTCATCCTGCTCGTCCTGTTCGTCCGCAGGCAGCGCCTCCTCGCCGACCCCCTGCTCGACCTCCGCCTCTTCGCCAACCGCACCTTCTCGCTCGCCATCGGCGCCAGCCTCACCGGCATGATCTCCCTCGCCGCCCTCAGCTACCTCGCCAGCATCTACCTCCAGTCCATCACCGGCCGCGACCCACTCGCCGCCGCCTGGCTCGGCATCCCCATGGCCGTCGCCGTCTTCGCCTTCTCCATCGGCGGCGCAGGCATCGGCCGCGCCCTCGGCACCCGGCTGGCCTTCGTGGTGGCCCTGCTCGCCGCGGCCGTCGGCAACCTGATGCTGCTCGGCGTCGGGGTCGACGGCGGCGTCTGGTGGTACGTGGCGGGCTCCGCCCTCGCCGGTATCGGCTACGGCATCGCCTTCACCCTCGTCTCCGACGTCGCCGTCTCCTCCGTCCCGCCCGAGCGGGCCGGGACCGCCGCCGCCACCTCCGAAACCAGCTTCGAACTAGGCAATGCCCTCGGGCTCGCGCTACTCGGCTCCCTCGCCACCGCGGTCTTCCGCTCGGCCAGCGGGACGTCGGGCACGCTCGGTGACGAGCTGCGTGAGGCGGGGTCGGACGCGGGCCGCGTCGCCACCGTCCAGGAAGCCTTCGTCACCGGCATGCACACCGCCACCACCGTCGGCGCCCTGCTCCTGGTGGCAATGGCGGCGGCCACCTGGTTCTTCGGACCACGCAAGCAGGCGACCTCCGCCCACTGACGCAGGTTATCCACGGGAACGTGCTGCAAAGAAGGATCGTGCCTCGCCCACGATGACCTCCAGCAGGTGAATTTCGATCTCACCTTCGATCGCTACCATGAGCGTATGCGGCGACGTCTCGTACGCGCTGATCGACACCAGGGCCGCATCTTCCAGGGCGTACTCCAGAGTGTCGCAATCGTCGACGACATTCGCTATCGAGCTCACCATGGCGGATTTCCCTGCGATGACTCTTCTGCCCAGCATGGACCACGCTCTCTGGATGGTTAGGTGAGATCTCCAGCCAGTACAGAAGGTACTGATAACCGGCGCCGTCGCGCAGGTATCGGCAGTGGCCGTAGAGTCGCTACCGATGACCGCAACGCCGAAGCGTCCGTTTCCCCCGCTGTCACCGAGTTCGACGTCGGACGCCGAGGCCGTTCGGGGCAACGACTGGGCCGCCTTCCGTCGACTGGAGCAATTGGTCGACCACTGGACCTTGAAACGCTGGACACCGGGACAAACCGGTTTCTACTGGTACCTGACCTTCGACGACTCCTCCCTGGTCGAGCTCGCGACCCACTGCCAGAAGGAACTCGCCCGACCCGGCATCGATCCCGTTCCCCTCGACGGACTCCACCTGACCCTGCTCGGGATCGGCAGATCCGACACCGTCTCGGACGAGCAACTGTCGACCGTCACCGTCGCAGCACGCAGCCGCCTTCGCTCGGTGCCGCCGTTCTGCCTCGACATCGGCCCGCTCACCGGATCCCGCAGTGCACTGCGCTTCTCGGTCACCCCGTGGGATGACCTGCTTGCGCTGCACGGTGTGCTCCGCGAAGCCACGACATCCGTACGCTCCTCTGCCGAAATCGCGGAGACCTCGCAATTCCGTCCGCATGTCGGTATCGGGTACCTCAACACCCCGCAGCAAGCTGACCGGCTCATCGAGGATGTGGAGCCGCTACGCCACCTCTCGCCGGTCACCGTGTCGGTAGCCGAAGTCCGGTTGGTGCAACTGCGTCGAGACGGCAGAAGCTATCGGTGGACGGACCGAGCGATCGTGCCCCTGGGTTCCTAGCGCGGCGGTACTGCGAATTCTCGTGCGGTGGCGTCCCACTCGCGCAGGACGTCGAGATAGTCGGCGGAAGAACGAGCGCCTGTAGACTCGATGACTGCACCGAGTTCATGTGCCCGCTGCCATACCGAGCGAATCGGGCGGTCACTGGACTCCGCGAGCGCTTCGACTCCCAGGCTCACCGCTTGCTCGATATCAGGGTGCGAACCCGCCGCCAGCGCTGTGGCCATATCGATCCGCACCAGCGATCGACTCCATACGGATTCGGAGTCGTCGACTCGTGCCTCCACCCGCCGGCCGTAGTCGAGGGCGCGGGCGTGATCGCCGGCGGACAGGAACGCGGTGGCCGCGTTCGCCATGAGGCGTGCCTCGCCGTAGGGCGCGAAATCCAGTGCCGGCGTCAGTGCCGAACCGGTACGGAACCGGGCTGCCACCGCTTCCGCCGCATCGATAGCGGCGGCGACCCCCGCGTGGTCGCCCGCTTTGCCGAGCGCTCGAGCGAGTCCGTTCGAATACAAACGGATGGACTGAGCTCCACCGTCGGCCAGATGGAGTCCTTCGTAGGCCGCGCGAACGGCGGTCGCGTAGTCGTGCCGGTAGTAGGCGCACAGACTTTCGGTGCCTTTGACCCAAGCCTGCAGATCGGTGTCCGCGAGCAGGCCGGCCAGCGTGAAGGCCTCCCGGCAGTACAGGCGTGCGTGCCCGAATCGTCCCCGGTTGACCGCCATGTAACCGAGGACTCCGGACAGCCTGGCAGCGATCGCGTAGAGCTCCTCGAGCCGGCCGGGATGACGGCGTTGCCCGAGCATGACCTCGATCTGCCGACGCGCCTCCATGGCGACCGGAGCCAGTCGCAGCGGACCCGACGATTCGTATCGCTCGATGACATCACCGAGGGTCATCGACACGAGTTCCAAGAACTCGCTGTCCGCCTCCAACTCCGCGAGGTTCCGTGTTCGCGCGGCGATGGCCGCCAAAGATTCGAACGGTTCCGTCGTGATCCTGTCGCCGGGATCCACCGGGCCGGACAGCACTGCCTGGAATGGTTTCGCGCCGTCCCTCCCATTTGCGTATCGCCCCCACGGTGAAGTCGAGAGTCTCGGCGAACTCCGGTTGGGTGAGGCGCAAGGCCGCGGTGCGGAGTGCGCGAACCTCGACCCCGGTCCACTTGGTCACGATCATCGGAGCCGCCCCCGTGTTCGACGCCCGTCGCTGCGACGAGCGTAGATGTTCCGTGTTACCCCCATGGCTTCGATCCTCGACGGTGCCCGGCCAGGGTGAACGGAACACCCGCAGCCCGATCCCCAGACGAGGAGCGCCAGCCATGCAGGCGAACGTAGCCGAGCCGCCGCCGCTCGGCCACCACCATCGAAACGACGTGGAGCGGCAGGACGCTGCCGAGGGACTGCTGGAGGCACGGCAACTGTTCCTGGCCTTCGCCGGGCACCTGGACGGCGGCTCCCCGCTGATCGAATGGGCTCGGGAACTCTCCGATCTGCACGCCACCCTGCTCACCGCGTCGGTGTCGGAGACGCGCCGACCCCGGGATTTCCACGAGGCCGACCTACGGCACCGAATCCAGGGCTCGATCGGCCGCATCGACGAGTGGTCGATTCTGCACCTTCCGCGACCCGTCGCTGCTCGCCGCCACACCCATTCGCTCGGCGAAGTGATCAGCCACCTCGCACGCACCTACGCGCACACGCATGCGACACTGCGACGCGGTGGCAGCGCCGAACACCTGCACGATGCCGTGCGACACCTGGCGCAGGTCCAGGAGGGCTACGCCGATCTCGTTGCCGAGCTCCGGGCACTTCGGATCGAACTGCCCATCGCGTTTCGCGGGCCCGAACCATGGTGGTGAAGCGCACTGTGCTGCGCCGAAGCGGGCAATGCGGGCCTCGCGCCCCTAGGATCAGCGAATGCTCTCGACCCTGCTCGCGCTGGCCGACTCCCGGCTACCTATCGGCGGGCACGTGCACTCCGGCGGGGTCGAGGAGGCCGTCACCTCCGGGCTGCTTCGCGATGCGAGCACGGTCGAGCAGTACCTGGCACGCCGGATCCGCACGACGGGGCTGGTCACCGCTTCCCTCGCGGCAGCGGTGTGCGCCGGAACCCTCACCCCGGCGCGGGCCGAGCTGGAAGCCGATGCCAGGACTCCGTCGCCGGCGGCTCGCGATGCCTCCCGCGCCCAGGGGCGCGGCCTCCTGCGGCTCGCGAGCAAACTGCGGCCCGGCCCGGTCTGGGCGGAGCTGACTCCGCGCCCGCACCTCTCGACCGTGTTCGGCCTGGTCGGCCGCGAGTACGGCACCACGCCGCGGGAGATCGCGGATGTCGTCGTCTACACGACGCTGACCGGTGCCGCTACCGCCGCGCAACGACTCCTCGCGCTGGACCCCGCCGCGGTCGCGGCCACCACCTTCCGCCTCGCGGAACTCTGCGACGCGACGGCGGAGACGGCCGCGCGAGGCCCGGCCGCGCTCTCGGACCCCCTGCAAGACGTGCTCGCGGAACGCCATCCGCGGCGCGAGATGCCCCTGTTCGCCAGCTGAAAGGACGACCGAATGCCCCCGCACCTCATCGACGGTGAACCGCACGACCACTCCCACGACCGCCCCAAGCGGGAGCGGGTCCAGGGGGAGGCGCTGCGGATCGGGATCGGCGGGCCGGTGGGGTCGGGGAAGACGGCGCTGGTGGCGGCGCTGTGCAGGCAGCTGCGGGACGAGCTGTCGCTGGCCGTGCTGACCAATGACATCTACACCACGGAGGACGCCGACTTCCTGCGGCGGCACGCGGTGCTGCCGGACGAGCGGATCACCGCGGTGCAGACCGGCGGCTGCCCGCACACCGCCATCCGCGACGACATCACCGCCAACCTGGACGCCATCGACGACCTGGTGGCGGCGAACCCGCCGCTGGATCTGATCCTGGTGGAGTCCGGTGGCGACAACCTGACGGCGACCTTCTCCTCGGGGCTGATCGATGTGCAGATCTTCGTGGTGGATGTGGCGGGCGGGGACAAGGTGCCGCGCAAGGGCGGGCCGGGCGTCACCTTCTCGGACCTGCTGGTGGTGAACAAGACCGATCTGGCGCCGCTGGTCGGGGCCGACCTCGGGGTGATGGAGCGGGACGCGGCGAAGGTGCGGGAGGGGCGACCGACGGCGCTGATCTCGCTCACCGCCGATCCGGCGGCAACCCCGGTGCTGCAGTGGGTGCGCGAGCAGCTGCGCGCGGTGGCCGAGCGGGACGCGGTGGCCGGGTCGGCGGCGCACTGAGGTGCGGACCGTCCTGCGCGTGCTCGCGGCGCCGGGGATCTCGCCGCGGATCGAGGCCGTTGGCGGGATCGCGGCGCGGCAGACCGGGCCGGACACGGTGCACCTCATCGGCACCGCCGCCACGCCGCTCGGCGGTGACCACCTCGAACTGAAGCTCGAGGTACTGCCGGGGGCGCGGCTGCGGGTGCGCTCGGTGGCGGCCATGATCGCGCTGCCCGCGCGGGGGACGCCGGATTCCACCGCGCGCTGGCAGCTCACCGTCGGCGCGGGGGCCGAGCTGGACCTGGACACCGAGCCGACGATCGTCGCCGGCGGGGCGCGGCATCGTACGGTGACCGAGCTGCGGCTGGCGCCGGACGCGACGGTGCGGGTCAGGGAGCGGGTGCGGATCGGGCGGGCCGGGGAGGAGCACGGGCAGTGGACCGGCGATCTGATCGCCGATATCGACGGCGCGGAATCGGTTCCGCTGCTGCGGCACCGGTTGGAGTTGGGGTCGGGGAGCGGTACCGATGACGCGCTGAGCGCGGCGCGCATGCTGGAGAGCGTGCTGCTCTACCCGGACGGCAGGCCCGCCGAGACCGTCGGGCTGACCGCCGCCCGCCTCCCGCTGGCCGCGGGCGGCAGCCTGTTCACCGAGGTCGGTAATGTCCGGCCTGCCAGGACGGAAGCTGCCCGGCGCAGCGCCGCGGTCGCACCCGGCGCCTGAGCCGGGTGTCGCCCGGTCGGCGGCGACACCGCGATCCAGTAGCGCGGCCTCTGGCGTCGCGGCGACTACCGACCCGGGATTCGGCCCCCACCACGACGAACGGTGCGCCGAGAACTCCTCGACGCACCGCTGCACAGAACTACTACGCCGGAGCCGGAGCCCCGTAACCCGGCGTCCCGTACCCGATCCCCGCACCCACGGCGGCACCGATCGCCCCGCCGAGCGCGGCCGCGGGCACCGCGATCACCGCACCGCCGATGGCCCCGCCGAGGATGGGCCCGATGAGCAGCCCGATCGGCAGGAACGGGACCCCGGCGAGCAGCCCGGCGCCCGCGCCGACGATCACCGACGCCGAGGTGATCGGCATCGACAGGTTGGTGGCGACGGTCGCCCCGATGGCGGCGCTGCTGAGCGTCTGCGCCGCCATCTTGTCCGACCGGCTGCGCTCCATCCCGACCGAGTCGTAGAAGGTCGCGAGCTGCGCCTCCGCCTGCGCGGCCCCGTCGTTGATCGCGAAGACCTGGTCCGGCGCGAGGAAGCCGGGCGCGTCGACGATGATGTCGCCGATCCGGAGCTTCCCCTCCGGCGGCGCGATCGGCGCCACCGGCTCGACCGGGATCGGGGCGTGCAGCGCCCCGGCCGGTGCCAGGTAGCCCTGGTCCGGCAGCGCCCGGTAGAGCGGCGCGTCCACCGGCGCCGCGAAGGGGATGGCGACCGGCGCGGCCCCGCCGGTCAGCTCGCGCAGGGGAGCGGGGAGCTCGGGCAGCGCGATGTGTGCGGGCTGCCCGGCGAAGAGCGCGGCCAGCGGATCGGCCGCCGTGCTCTGCTCGGGCTGGGTCACCGGGTCGGGCGAGGCGGGGTCGGCGTTCGCGGTTCCGGCGCCGACGAGCGCCACGACCAGCGGTAACGCGCCCAGCGCGACCATCGATCCGATCTTCTGTCGCTGTGCGTTGGGCGCCCGGTGCTTCCCCGGCTTTGCCCCCACGATGGCCATACGTCACCTTTCATCCGGCTGGAACGACAAGTCCCGACGTTCCTATTCGGATCCGGATGCGATGTCGGATGGGTCACACGGCGGGGTGGCTGCTCTCCTGTTTACCGGGGCGTTCGCCGCCCGCCGGCTCGTTGGCGGAGCCGTCCCGCACGTCCTCGGTGGTGGTCGATTCGGCGAGCGCCGCATCCAGCGGGACCTGGCTGCCGACGTGCCCGCGGCGCTCCCCGGGCGGGGCGCCGAGCGCGGCGGCGAGTTCGTCCGCGTCCTCCTCGTCGGCGTTCACCGCCTCCAGCGCGAGCCGCGCCATCACCCACTGCTCGGTCGCGGCCATCTGCCCGCGGCTGCGGCCGGAGAAGGTGACGAACCACTGGATGACCGTGATGATCCGGCTGCGGTACCCGATCAGGTAGTAGAGGTGCAGCGCCAGCCAGGCCAGCCAGGCGATGAAGCCGCCGAACTCCAGCTTGCCGACCTGGCACACCGCGCTGAACCGCGAGACGGTGGCCATGCTGCCCTTGTTGAAGTACTTGAACGGCTTGCGTTCGGCGGGCTGCTGCCCGGCGAGCCCCGCCTTGATCTGCTTGGCGGCGTAGGTCGCGCCCTGGATGGCGCCCTGCGCCTGGCCGGGCACGCCGGGCACCGACATCAGGTCGCCGACGACGAAGACGTTCGGGTGGCCCTTGATGGTGAGGTCCGGCTCGACGACGACCCGCCCGGCCCGGTCGGTCTCGGTGCCGTCGGAGCGCTCGGCGAGCATCGTGCCGAGCGGGCTGGCCTGCACGCCCGCCGACCACACCTTGCAGGACGATTCGATCCGGCGGACCGTGCCGTCCTTGTCCTTCACCGTGACGCCGTTCGCGTCGATATCGGTGACCATGGCGTTGAGCTGCACCTCGACGCCCATGTTCTCCAGCCTGCGGCGGGCCTTGTTGCCCAGCTTCTCGCCCATCGGGCCGAGCACCGCGCCCGCGCCCTCCAGCAGGATGACCCTGGCGTCGCGCGGGTCGATGTTGGTGAAGGTGCCCTCGAGCGTGCGGTCGGCCAGCTCGGCGATCTGCCCGGCCAGCTCGACGCCGGTCGGGCCCGCGCCGACCACGACGAAGGTGAGCAGCCGGTCGCGCAGCTCCTGCGAGGTGGCCAGCTCGGCGCTCTCGAAGGCGCCGAGGATGCGGCCGCGCAGCTCGAGTGCGTCGTCGATGGTCTTCATGCCGGGCGCGTAGGTGGCGAACCGGTCGTTGCCGAAGTACGACTGCTGCGCGCCGGTGGCGACGATCAGGCTGTCGAACGGGGTCACGGTGTTCTGGTTGAGCAGCCGCGACTTGACCGTCCTGTGCTCCAGGTCGATGTCGATGACGTCGCCCATCAGCACCTGGACGTTCTTCTGCTTGCGCAGCACCAGCCGGGTGGCGGGGGCGATCTCGCCGACCGAGAGGATGCCGGTCGCCACCTGGTAGAGCAGCGGCTGGAAGAGGTGGGTCGACGTCTTGGAGATCAGGGTGATGTCCACGTCGGCGCGCTTGAGGTGCTTGGTGCCGAACAGGCCGCCGAACCCGGATCCGATCACCACCACCCGGTGCCGAGGGGTCTCCACGGGCTGAGTGCTCATCGTCGTGCTCCTCGACAGACGGGGGCGTACCCCAGTGTTGTGGACACGCCTACCGTAGTCGGCCGGTGCTCGAGCGTCACGGCGAGTAGCGGCGCGCCCGCTGAACGCGCGTGCCGCGGCACCGAGCGGTGCCGCGGCACGGAAAGTGCGCCGGTGAGGTGGGGTCAGCGTCCGGAGAAGAGGATCTTCGCGACCTCGGTGTCGGTGGCGGCGCCGTCGGTGTAGCCGCCTTCGTCGCCCATGGCGGTCATGATCGCCAGGGTGTAGCGCTCACCGGGGCCCGCGAAGCCGACCGAGTTGACGACCCAGCCGCCCTGCTCGGCGGACCAGCCGTTCTTCAGGCCGGGGCGCATCTTGTCGCCCGCGCCCCAGACACCCCAGTGCTGGTTGGAGTCGACCGAACGCATCCGGTCGAAGAGGTAGTTCCGGTCGTCCGGGTGCATCTGGGTGAAGATGCTGTCCATCAGCCGGTCCAGGTCGGCGGCGGTGCACTTCTGGAACGACCAGTCCGGGAAGAGCGCGGTCTCGGTGGGCTGCGGCACCAGGCCGCTCATGCCGTTGGCCTTGAACGCGTTGTTGAACGCCATCCGGTCGATGCCCGCGTACTTGGTCCACAGCACGTTGGCGGCGTGGTCGTTGGAGGTGGCGAGCATGGACTCCAGCAGGCCCCGGTCCTCCGGCGGCAGCTGGATGGCGCCGATCCGCGCCCGGTTCAGCAGGTCGGCGGCGATGGCGAGCTTGATGGTGGAGGCGGTCCACACCGAGGCCTCGGCGTTCTCGTTGGCGTAGACGCCGCCGGTCACCCGGTCGCGCACCACGTACCCGGTGGTGCCGGGGCGGCCCGCCAGGTAGGCGTCGGCCTTGGCGATCCGGCTGCTCAGGTCGTAGTCGAAGCCGGCGATCGACGCCTGCTCCAGCATCGGGGTCGCGGGCGCGGCATGCGCGGCGGAGGGAGAGATCGTACCGCTGGAGACGATGATCGCCGCGGCGGCGAGGGCACAGGCGGATGCGGCCACGCGGGGGACAGACCGGGTGGCGGCCAACTGATGACGCACGGTGGCCACGATGGCACATCGCCGCCGCGAATGCACGTCCCGGTTTCGGCTACCGGCCGGTACCCGGGTCGTAACCCGTTGGGCCCCAGTACGTCAGCGGAACGCGGCGCGCAGTTCCTCGACGGTTCTGCCGTTCAGCCGGTAGCAGTGCTCGAAGGCCTCGCCGTGCCGATCCCGCGGCCAGGCGTGCAGTACGACGCCGCGCCCGAAATGCCGGGAGTTCACCAACTCCCACGTTTCGCCGACGCGGCGGACGGTGAAGCCGCCTTTCGGAAGCAGGGGAGTTACCAGCGCGACCATGAGCGCGAGACCAGCCTTTCGAGATACAACCCTGTGCATCCCCCCGGATGG
The DNA here is from genome assembly GCF_042667085.1 of Nocardia sp. NPDC057353. NCBI lineage: Bacteria > Bacillati > Actinomycetota > Actinomycetes > Mycobacteriales > Nocardiaceae > Nocardia > Nocardia sp. NPDC057353. The sequence continues at coordinate 8,923 of NZ_JBHVAK010000077.1, read as the reverse complement.
TGCCGTCCTCCCTCGACGCAGCACTGTGGCACAGGGGGCTACCCCGGCCGCGCGACACGTCACCCGACGCGCCGCGATTGTGGCGCAGATCACGTAGCGCGGCGGCGTTCGATCGATCCCAGCGGGTCGCCGGGGCCATCGGCAACCGCCGGGCGTATAACCGTTGCGGGAACGCACGATCGTCGAAGGGGTGGCATGCCGCTGCACATCCACCGTGCCGAGCGCGCCGACACCCTGGCCGACGCGCTCGCGCGGCAGCTGGCGACGCCGCCCGCGGACCCGTTCGCCGCCGAGGTGGTGGCGGTGCCCGCCAAGGGGATCGAGCGGTGGCTGACCCAGCGGCTGGCCCGGGTGCTCGGCACCTCGGGGCCGGGCGCCGCGGACGGGATCGCCGCCGCGGTGCGCTTTCCCTCGCCCGCCACGCTGGTCGCGGAGTGCACGGCCGCGGCGAGCGGGGTCGCGCCCGGCGACGACCCGTGGGAGCGGGACCGGGTGGTCTGGGCGCTGCTCCGGGTGATCGACGGCGCGGTGGGGCAGCCGTGGGCCACCGTGCTCACCCGGCACCTCGGCGCGGAGGAGCGGGCCGGGCGGCGCTACGCGACCGCGGTCCGGCTGGCGACGCTCTTCGAGAACTACGCCGCGCAGCGGCCCGCGCTGATCACCGAGTGGGCGGCGGGCGCGGACACCGACGGCACCGGCGCGCCGCTCCCCGCCGACCTGGCCTGGCAGCCCGCGCTCTGGCGCGCCCTGCGCGCGGCCATCGGGGTGCCCGGCCCGGCCGAGCGGCTGGCGGGCGCCTGCGCCCGGCTGCGCGCCGACCCGGCGAGTACCGCGCTGCCGCAGCGCCTTTCGATCTTCGGCCCGACCCGGCTCCCGGCCGACCAGCGCGCGGTCCTCTCCGCGCTCGCCACCCACCGCGACCTGCACCTCTGGCTCACCCACCCCAGCCCGGTGCTCTGGAACCGCCTCGCCGCGCACCCGCCCGCCCTGCTTCGCAGCGCCGACACCAGCGTCCGCGAGGTCCGCAACCCCCTGCTCGCCGGTCTCGGCCGCGACATCCGCGAACTCCAGCAGCGTCTCGCAGGCTGCGAGGCAGAGATCATCGACGAGTACCTCGAACCCGAGGTGGGCCCGCTCGGCGCGGCTCCGTCGGAAGGCGGCGCCCCCGTCAGCGGAGCGAGCACGCCCGCCCCCGGCGCTCCGCCCGCGGGCCGCGGCACCTCGCGGACATTGCTCGGCACCCTGCAGGACGCCGTCCGCGAGGACTCCTGGCCGCCGACCCCCGACCCGTCCCTGGCGGCCGACGGCACCGTCCGTGTCCACCTCTGCCACGGCCAGGCCCGCCAGGTCGAGGTGCTGCGCGACGCCCTGCTCGGCATCTTCGCCGCCGACCCCACCCTGGAGCCGCGCGACGTGTTGGTCATGTGCCCGGACGTGGAGACCTTCGCCCCCCTGGTCCGCGCCGCCTTCGGCGCGCGGGGCGACACCGCGGACGAGCACGCGCATCCGGGGCACCGGCTCCGGGTGCGGCTGGCCGACCGCGGCCGGGCCGTCACCAACCCGCTGCTCACCGTGGTGGCCACCCTGCTGGAGCTGGCCGACGGCCGGGTCACGGTGACCCAGGTCCTCGACCTGGCCGCGGCCGAGACCGTCCGCCGCCTCTGCGGCTTCGACGACGACGAACTGGAGCGGCTGCGCGGCTGGGCCGCCGACTCCGGCGCCCGCTGGGGAATCGGGCAGCGCCAGCGCCAGGCCTTCGGCCTCGCCGACTTCGCGCAGAACACGCTGAACAGCGCCGTCGACCGGATCCTGCTCGGCGTCACCGCGGCCGAGACCGAGGGCGACTGGCTCGACCTCGCGCTGCCGCTCGACGACGTGGACAGCAACGACGTCGACCTGGCGGGCCGCTTCGCCGAGTACGTCGACCGCCTCGCGGTCTGCCTGCGCGACCTGCGCGGCCCGCGCCCGGCGCCGGAGTGGAGCGCGGTGCTGATGCGCGCGCTCGACCTGCTCTGCGATGTCCCGGAGCACCTGTCCTGGCAGCGCACCGAGGCGCGCACCGAGCTCGCCGCCGCCACCGAGCACGCGGGCGAGGTGGTGCTGCGCCTCGCCGACGTCGCCACCGTGCTGGCGGGCAGGCTGGCGGCCGCGCCGACCAGGGCCAACTTCCGCACCGGCGAGCTCACCGTCTGCACCCTGGTGCCGATGCGCTCGGTGCCGCACCGCGTTGTGGTGCTGCTCGGCCTCGACGACGAGGTCTTCCCGCGCGCGGGCGGCGTCGACGGCGACGACGTGCTTGCCCGCGCCCCGCAGGTCGGCGAGCGCGAGCCGCGCGGCGAGGACCGGCAGCTGCTGCTCGACGCCGTGCTCGCCGCGGGCGAGCGGCTGCTGGTCTGCTACACCGGCGCCGACCCGGTGACCGGCGCGCACCGCCCGCCCGCGGTGCCGGTCGCCGAGCTGCTGGACGCGCTGCGCGCGCACACCGGCCCCGCCGCGGATCAGGTCGTGCTCCGGCACCCGCTGCAGAGCTTCGACCGCAGGAACTTCACGCCGGACAACCCCTTCGGCTTCGACCCCGTCGCGCTGGCCGGGGCCCGCGCGGCCGCCGCCCCGCCGCGCCCGCGCCCCCCGTTCCTCGTCGAGCCGCTGCCCCGGATGGAGCCCGGCGACGTCGAACTCGCCGACCTGGTCGCCTTCGTCCAGCACCCGGTGCGCGCCTTCCTCGGCCAGCGGCTCGGGCTGCGGGTGCCGGACCACGAGGAGGAGATCGACGACCGGCTCCCGGTCGAGCTGGACGGGCTCGCCAAGTGGGACCTCGGTGAGCGGCTGCTCACCGCCCGGCTCACCGGCACCGACCCGGAGACGCTGCGCGCCGCCGAGTGGCGCCGGGGCGGGCTGCCGCCCTTCGCGCTCGGCGCCGCCGTGCTGGACGAGGTGGAGCGCACCGTCGAGACCCTGGTCCGCACCGCGCAGCCGCACTACGAGATCCCGGCCCGCGCGGTGGACATCGCGCTCGACCTCGGCAACGGCCGCAGGCTCACCGGCACCGTGCCCGAGGTGCACGGCGACCGGCTGGTGAGCACCACCTACTCCAGGGTCGCGGCGAAGCACCGGATCGGGGCCTGGGTGGCGCTGCTCGCGCTCGCCTGCACCGAGGACCGCTCCTGGCAGGCGCTCACCATCGGCCGCGGGAAGTTCCGCACCCCCGCTTGGCGCAGCGAGCTGACCGCGCCGGAGCCGCCCGCGGCGCTCGGCGTGCTGCGCACCCTGGTCGCCATGCGGGATGCCGGGCTCTGCGAGCCGCTCCCGATCGCCCCCGCCGCGACCGCCGCCTACGCGCAGAGCCGCATGCTCGGAAACCGCAGGGAGGACGCCGAATACGCGGCGCTGCAGGAGTTCGACGGCGACTACGGCGACAACACCGACCGGCACCTGCGCTACATCTGGGGCGAGCGGGTCACGCTCGCGGAGCTGCTCGCCGCGCCCGCCCCGCAGGGCGGCGGCGGTGGTGAGCCGACCCGGTTCGGCGCGCTGGCCAGGCGGCTCTGGGAGCCGCTGCTCCGGGCCGAGCAGCAGGGGCGGCCGTGAGCGCGAGCACCGCGACCGTCGCGGTCGCGTTCGACCCCGCGGGTCCGCTGCCCACCGGCACCACGGTGCTGGAGGCCAGCGCCGGGACCGGGAAGACGCACGCCATCGTCGGGCTGGCGGTGCGCTACGTCGCCGAGGCCGGGATCGATATCGCCGACCTGCTGCTGGTGACGTTCAGCCGGGCGGCCACCCAGGAGCTGCGCGAACGCACCCGCGAGCGCTTCGTCGCGGTCGCCGCCGCGCTGGCCGAGCCGGAGCGGGCGGCCGCGCACGAGGACGACCTGGTGCGCGCGCTCGCCGCGGCCGAGCCCGCGCTGCGCAGGCAGCGGCTGCTGGCCGCGCTCGCCGAGTTCGACGCGGGCACCATCGCCACCACGCACAGCTTCTGCCAGCGCATGCTGGACGAACTCGGCCTGGCGGGCGACGACGACCCGGGCAGCAGGCTGGTGGAGAACGTCGACGAGGTGGTCCGCACCGTCGCCGAGGACCTCTACCTCGCCCGCTACGCCCGCACCGAGCCGCCGTTCCCGCTGAAGGTCGCCGGGCAGCTGGCCCTGGCCGCCGTGCAGGACCGGCACGCCACGCTGGCCCCCGATGGCGACGACGAGGCGGGCGAGCGGGTCGCCTTCGCCGCCGCGGTGCGCGCCGAGACCGAGCGGCGCAAGCGGCTGCTCGGGCTGCGCGACTTCGACGACCTGCTGGTGGTGCTGCACGGAGTGCTGGCCGACCCGGTGCACGGCCCGGCCGCGCGGGCCAGGGTGCGGGAGCGCTTCCCGGTGGCGCTGGTGGACGAGTTCCAGGACACCGACCCGCTGCAGTGGGAGATCCTGCGGCTCGCCTTCCACGGCACCGCGACGCTGGTGCTGGTCGGCGACCCCAAGCAGGCCATCTACGCCTTCCGCGGCGCCGAGGTGCTGAGCTACCTGGACGCCGTCGCGGTGGCCGACGCGCGGCACGAGCTCACGCACAACCGGCGCAGCGACGCCGGGCTGCTGCGCGCGCTGGAGCACCTGCACGGCGGCGCCGCGCTCGGGCACCCGGCGATCACCGTGGCCCGCGTCGAGCCGACCAGGGAGTGGAGCAGGCTGACCGGGCCGGACGAGCGGGTCGTGCCGCTGCGGCTGCGCTGCCTGCCGCGCACCGGCGCCGGGCCGCTCGGCGGGTCCGGCTTCCCGCAGATCGGGCGGCTGCGGGAGCGGGCGGCCGCGGACCTCGCCGACGACGTGGTCGGGCTGCTCGAGTCCGGGGTCCGGCTGCGGGACCGCACCGGCGTGCTGCGCGACCTCGGCCCCGGCGACATCGCGGTGCTGGTCCGCACCCGCTCGCAGATCGAGGTGGTGCGCGCCGCGCTGGACCGGGTCGGGGTGGCCTCGGTGCTGGCGGGCGGCACCAGCGTCTTCGCCACCCCGGCGGCCACGCACTGGCTCTGGGTGCTGCGCGCGCTGGAGCAGCCGCACCGCTCGGACCGGGTGCGGCTGGCCGCCTGCACCCCGCTGCTCGGAGTGGACGCCGCCGAGCTGGATCGCGGCGGCGCCGAGCTCACCGGCCGGATCAGCACCCTGCTGCGCGAGGCGGCGCGGCTCTTCGCCAGGGCCGGGTTCGCGGCGGTCCACGAGCGGCTCGCCGCCGCGACCGAGCCCGCCCCCCGGCTGCTCGCGCAGCGCAACGGCGAGCGCGAACTCACCGACCTCCGGCACCTCGCGCAGCTGCTGGACCAGGTGGCGGCCACCGAGGGGCTCGGGCTGACCGCGCTCACCCGCTGGCTCGGCGACCGGGTGCGCGACCCGGCCTCCGGCAGCGTCGCCGACCGCAGCCGCAGGCTGGATCGCGACTCCGCCGCGGTGCAGATCGCCACCGTGCACGCCAGCAAGGGCCTCGAGTTCCCGGTGGTCTACCTGCCCTTCGCCTGGGACAGCGCGCGCAACCCGAAACCGGCCACCCGGCTCTACCACGAGGGCGGGACCAGGGTGCTCGACGTCGGCGGCCCCGACGTCCCCGGCGCTTCGGAGGCCAGGCGCCGGGCCGAGGCGGAGGAGTCGGGGGAGGAGCTGCGGTTGCTCTACGTCGCGCTGACCCGCGCCATGTGCCAGGTCACCGCCTGGTGGGCCCCGGCATACGGCACCGACAGCGCCCCGCTGCACCGGCTGACGCTCGGCCGCCCCGGCCGCGGCTCCGAGGTGCCCGCCCGGGCCCCCGTCCCCGCCGACGCCGCCGCGTTGGCCGCGCTCACCGCGTGGGCCGCGCCCGCCGACGGCGCCATCGCGGTCTCCGCCCCCGACGGCGCCGCCCCGCCGGAGCCGCGCCGCATGCGGGTCGAGCCGCACACCGGCCCGCTCGCCGCCGCGACCTTCGACCGCCCCCTCGACCACCAGTGGCGCCGCACCTCGTACTCCGCGCTCACCGCGGGCGCGCACGAGGCCGCCGCACCGGCCGAGACCGAGCCGGAGGACGACCGCGCCCGCCCCGACGAGCCGTCCGGCACGCCGGTGCTCGACCCGGAGGACCCCTTCGCGACGGCGGCTCCGGCCGCCGCGCCCTCGCTGATGAACACGCTGCCCTACGGCGCCGAGTTCGGCACCCTGGTGCACGGCGTGCTCGAACTGGTCGACACCGACGCCGCCGACCTCGCCGCCGAGGTGCGCGCCCGCTGTGTCGAGGGGGTGCACCACGCGGCCTCCGCCGCCGACCCCGAGGTGCTGGCCGAGGCGCTGCTCGCGGTCCTGCACACCCCGCTGGGGCTCGGCCGCACGCTCGCCGAGATCCCGGTGCGGGACCGGCTCAGCGAACTCGACTTCGAGCTCCCGCTGGCGGGCGGCGAGCGCGCCACCGCCGCCGCGGCCTCGCTGCCGCGGATCGCCGCGCTGCTGGCGCGGCACCTGCCCGCCGACGACGTCCTCGCGGAGTACCCGGCGCAGCTGGCGCACCTGGACGGCGGCGCGCTGCGCGGCTACCTGACCGGCAGCATCGACGCCGTGCTCCGGCTGCCCGGCCCGCGCTTCGTGGTGGTCGACTACAAGACCAACCGGCTCGGGCTCGGCGACCTCACCGTCGCGCACTACACCGGGGAGCGGATGGCCGCCGAGATGATCCGCTCGCACTACCCGCTGCAGGCGGTGCTCTACGCCGTCGCGCTGCACCGCTTCCTGCGCTGGCGGCTGCCCGGGTACGACCCGGAGCGGCACCTCGGCGGGGTCAGGTACCTGTTCGTGCGCGGCATGATCGGGCCGGAGACGCCGGGTGGCGCGGGCGTCTTCGACTGGGCGCCGCCCGCCGCGCTGGTCACCGAGCTCTCCGACCTGCTGGCGGGGGCCGAGCGGTGACCTCGATCCAGATCGCGCAGCGCGGCACCGGGCTGCTCCGGCTCTTCAACGAGGCCGGGGTGCTCGCCGCCGCCGACGTGCACGTGGCCACCCGGCTCGCCCGGCTCGGCCGGGAGGAGCGCGAGGAGGTGCTGCTCGCCGCCGCGCTCGCGGTGCGCGCGGTGCGCTCCGGCTCGGTCTGCCTGGAGCTGGACCGGATCGCCGAGATCGGCGTCGACGCCGACGAGACCCGCGAGCCCGCACCCGGGATCGACCCGGCCCGGCTGCCGTGGCCGGACCCGGAGGCGCTGGTGGCGGCGCTGCGCACCAGCCCGCTGGTCCGCGGCGGGAACGCGGGCCCGCTGCGCCCGCTCTACCTGCTGGAAGGCGGCGCCGACGGCGGCCCGCTGCTCTACCTGGACCGGTACCACAAGCAGGAGCAGACCATCCGGCGGGTGCTCACCGAGCGCGCGGCGGGGCACCCCGCGGTCGACCCCGCGCTGGTGCGCCGGGAACTCGACCGGCTCTTCGGCCCGGAGACCGCGGGCACCCCCGACCGGCAGCGGCTCGCCGCCGCGGTCGCCGCCACCCGCTGGACCACCGTGGTCGCGGGCGGGCCGGGCACCGGTAAGACGCACACCATCGCCCGGATCCTGGCGCTGCTGGTGGCGCAGCGGGCCGCGCAGCCCAAGCTGCCCGCGCTGCGCATGGCGCTCGCCGCGCCCACCGGCAAGGCCGCGGCCCGGCTGCAGGAGGCGGTGCGCGAGCAGGCCGCCGAGGTCGGGCTGCCCGAGCTCACCGCCGCCACCATGCACCGGCTGCTCGGCTGGCAGCGCGGGCGGTCCACCCGCTTCAAGCACCACGAGTTCAACCGGCTGCCCTACGACGTGATCGTGGTCGACGAGACCTCCATGGTGTCGTCCACCCTCATGAGCAGCCTGCTCGCCGCGCTGCGCCCGGACACCAGGCTGGTCCTGGTCGGCGACCCGGACCAGCTCGCCTCGGTCGACGCGGGCGCCGTCCTCGCCGACCTGGTCGCCGGGCCCATCCGCGGCGAAGGCAACCCGGTCCTCGCCGAGATCACCGGCCCCGCGATCCTCGCCGGGGAATCCGGGGCGGGTTCACCGGCTGCGGACGTTGCCGTTTCCTCCACCGAGGCGCTGACCCCGCGCGAACTCGACCGCCTTGCGGGCGGCATCGTCCGCCTCACCCGCGGCCGCCGCTTCGGCGGCACCATCGCCGAACTCGCGATCGCCATTCGCGCGGGCGACGCCGACGCCGCCATGGAACTCCTCACCTCCGGCGCCGCGGACGTCGAACTCCGCGCCCCCGACGACATCGCCGCCGTCCGCGCCGACGTGGTCACCGCCGCCCGCGCCGTCACCGCCGCCGCCACCGACGGCGACGCCGAACGGGCCCTGACCGCCCTGGAATCCCACCGCCTCCTCTGCGCGCACCGCCAGGGCCCGTTCGGCGTCGAACGCTGGGACCGCCTCGCCGCCGAGTGGGCCGCCGCGAGCGGCGCGGCCGCCGACCCGCAGCAGAGCCTCTGGTACCCCGGCCAACCCCTGCTGGTCACCGCCAACGACCACGAGGCCAGGATCTACAACGGCGACACCGGCGTCATCGTCCGCCGACCGGACGGCACCCTGCGCGCCGCCCTCAACCGCGGCAGCACCCCCTACCTGGTACACCCGACGCGCTTCTCCGCCGTCGTCTCGGTCTTCGCCATGACCATCCACCGCAGCCAGGGCAGCCAGTACGGCACCGTCTCGGTGGTGCTCCCCGAACCCGAGTCCACCCTGCTCACCAGGGAGCTGCTCTACACCGCGATCACCAGGGCCCGCGACCGGGTCCGGCTGATCGGCACCGAGGCGGCCATCCGGTCCGGCATCGACCGCCGCGTGCTCCGCGCCAGCGGCCTCTCCCGCCCCGGCTAGTTGTGATGTCCAGGGAGGTTGGTCAGTCGGGTGACCGGTGGTCGGCCTCCGATCGCGGAGTGGGCTCGGTGGTGATTGTAGAAGTGGAGCCAGCCC